>CAYMAE010000034.1:0-7011 GCA_964388375.1 uncultured Ruminiclostridium sp. | reverse complement strand
AAAGATTGTAGAAGGTATTGATTAATCAATGCAGATGAATTATCAAACAAAATTTGTTATTCCCTATACAATTAAAGATTATTAAAAAGAAGAGCTTTCATTATAGATAGCTCTTCTTTCACATTTTATCAGAATTTTAAGGATCCCTCTGATATAAAAGAAAAGAGATCGCTATTATATTTCAAAGTATTAAAGGTAGGTTGAATATAGATATCAGGCTCCTAATCGCAGCTACATATACATAATCAAATAAAAGGATACAAAAAAATCACCCAAACCACATTGACTGTGAATTGAGTGATTTATTATTTTTCCTTTATACTAATTACAGAATGCGGATTCGTCTCTTGATAGTCCCTAATCGCATCAAGAAATCTTTGTCCATACTTGCTAAACTTTGCCTCACCAACTCCGTACACATTAAGCATTTCAGACTTGTTTTGCGGTACTCTAACACACATATCAATCAATGACTTATCACTAAAAATGATATATGGTGGCATAGATTCTTCTCTTGCAATCCCCAGACGAAGATTACGTAGTTTTTCAAATAATAAATATCCTGCACTTGTGAGAGAATCCGTACCTTTCTTCTTCCCAGACTTTGCCCTTCTATCAGGCTCTTTCTCTTCATACATACGAATAATCACACTAGTATTCTCATCTCGTAATGGAGTAATGTCCCCAATCCTAATAACACTATATCGATTCTCAGTTTGATAGATATATCCATCAAGAATCATCTGGCTTATCAGAAGTCTAAGTTCAGACTCACTATTATCCTTCAAAATACCGTATGATTTATAATCCACTGTGCCCAGTTCTTTAAGACGTGCCCTATTTGCACCAAGCAATGTTCCAAGAAGAATATTAAGCCCATATCTGCCTTTTGTTTCAGCAAGACAGTTGATAACCCACTTTGCTTCCTTGGTCATATCTACTTCTCGGTATTCTTTATGGCAATTACCGCAATTGTCGCATGGCGCTCCTGTCTTTTCACCAAAGTAATCCAAAATATAATTACGAAGACAGCTTGTGGTTCGGCAATAACGTTCCATTACTTGAAGTCTTCTTACATCTCGCTGTTGAATAAGTTCAATATTTTCGGGAGCTACCTCCGAAAAATCTTTTCGTTCTAGTAGGAATTTATTAATCATAATATCCTGGGCAGAGAAAAGAAGAATACACTGAGATGGTTCACCATCACGTCCCGCACGACCAGCTTCCTGATAATAATTTTCCATACTCTGAGGCATATTGTAATGAATTACATAGCGGACATTTGACTTATCAATACCCATTCCGAATGCATTCGTTGCCACAATTAAAGGAGCGCGATCATAAATAAAATCATTTTGATTTTTCTTTCTAGTATCATTATCAACTCCAGCATGATATTTTGTTACAGGGACACCCCTTTTAAATAGTAATTCATGAAGTGCATCAACATTTTTACGTGTAGCGCAATATATTATGCCACTATCATCAGGATGCTTTTCAATATACTCAACAACAAAATCATCCTTTCTTTTGATACTCTCTATGCGATAATATAGGTTCTCTCTATCAAATCCTGTAACAACAATATTCGGATTTTTGAGTTTTAAAATGCATGCAATGTCATTTCTTATATCTTCAGTTGCTGTAGCAGTAAATGCACTTATAATAGGTCTCTTCTTAAGTCCATTAATAAAATCAACTATCTTTAAATAACTTGGTCTGAAGTCCTGCCCCCACTGAGAAATACAATGAGCTTCATCTACAGTTACCATTGAAATGTCTGCATTATGAGCAAAATCAGTAAATTCCCTACTCTCAAGACGCTCTGGCGCAACATATATAATCTTATAAGTCCCTTGCCCAGCAGCACTCAAAACCTTTCTTATCTGATAGTCAGAGAGCGATGAGTTAATAAACGCTGCATGAATTCCAGCTTCATTCAATGCCTTAACCTGATCCTGCATCAGAGAAATCAATGGAGAAATAACTATCGTAAGACCAGGAAGTATTAATGCCGGTACCTGATAGCAGATAGATTTACCCGCTCCGGTTGGCATTATAGCTAGTGCATCTTTTCCTGCCATTATAGTGTTTATAATACTTTCCTGTCCTTCTCTGAAGGAATCATATCCAAAATATAACTTCAGAGCTTCATTAGCGTTCATCATTCACCCCTAGTGAAATATAATTCTGTAAACTTTCTCTAATTCACAACCTTACGAACCCACTTCTTCATAAGCAGTGTTAATTTGTTATTAATTCTGATTCGCTTCTATGTCATGTAATATCTCGGAAAACTCCTCAGATTTTGATTCTAACAGTCCGTGTGTTGTATCCTCCATGATATACATTTTCTTATATGGAGCATCAATTATATCAAAATAGTCCTGTGCCAGCTCATAATTGGTCTGGTAATCCAAATCTCCATTTATATTGTAATAAGGTACTTCATACTCCGTTCGGCCTATAAGAGAGAACTTGCTGAATTCATCTGACAAAATAAAATTCATATATACACATTATAATCTCTTTCTCAAATTATATTTTCTCTGAACTTGGCTGACGATGTTTCACAAATAAAACATCTTAATAATCTTATTGCGAACATATATATCCAAATCTGTTAGTTCGTCTACCAATTGAAATAAATATATATGACTTAATATGCTTGAGATATATTACACTCCCCTAGCTAATATATACTAGAACACCGTAGCCGATAAATGTAATGACTGTATTATATACGAGGACTTGTGTGAAAAAAGTCGCCTCTTCCCGGTCCTTAATATAAAGCGGAAGAATATATGGTGCCGGCAACAAAATAAATGCATAAAAAGCCTGAACAAATAGAGGATCAATGCCAGGAATAAGATTTATTATGGTAACAACAACAAGTGTTCCAAGACTCATAACAAGTATAATTCTTGCTAGAATATATACTGCTGCTTCTCGAAGATTCGTACGATGAAAAACCATCGTATACCCGATAATAATCAGAATTAGCGGAGAAGTTAGTGGTTTCAAAAATCCAACTACGGAAAACAGACTTTGGCCGATAATATTGCTGTTTAGTAGTGGATATATACCTGATAGATTTACTACCAGTCCCAAGATAATGGCAATAATCGTAGGCGTCTTTATAAATTGTTTGAAGCCAGCAGAAAAGCTATAGGACTTTTCATTTGATTTTGAAATAAACAGCACATAGAAAAACCATATAAATAATTCATGCCCAAAGCCTACCAGCATAATGATTGGTAACTTATCAATACCCCATATGGCACCGAAAAGGCCAACACCAATCATTCCGAACTCGAATCCAGTCATAAAGCCTTTCGTATAATATCGACTGAAAACCTTCGGGAAAAACTTATGTAATCCATATCCAATTCCGTACAATAAAATGCAATAAACAAAAACCAATGAAAATAGTAGTAGATAAGACACTTGAAGCTTCATTGTTGAGAAAGCATCAAATAAGACTGCTGGTAACGCTATCTTTATGATCAATCCTTTTAGTTCTTCAATAAAAGAATCAGAAAACAATTTTATTTGTTTTGAAACAAAACCGATTATCAATAGCAGTAGAATAGGTAACAATTTACTCAATAAATCTTCCATATCACATACTCCTCGCTTTTCAAAACACACCCATATCTTCGTGCTTTCGCACATAAGCTACAAGCCATAACTATGCATATCATAAAAATAATTGGTTTCTTCATATTCATTACCTCCACAAAGGCATGTTTAATCTCTCTTCTTAGACATATACTTCTTGCTGCTACGACGCCTACCGTTTATCTTCCTATATCTATAATATTTTGGATGAGACCCTTGCATTTCCCACATGCCTCGCCAGTTTCTTCATTCACTCCTGTTCCAGCACCAGTTATTTCTCCAACCTTTTCTACTGTATTAGCACCATCTTTAACTGCATTTACTACTGCTCCTAGGGAAACGTTCTTGCACCAGAAGTCATCGCCTCGCCTTTCTGATTGATAGATAATCCACTTTCTGTTTCTACATTGTACAGGCCATAAAACTGCACATATTCATCTTTCACAACACTTAAATCCATATAGCCAACTTTTTTTGCTTCATAGTGTGCACCCCTTGGCATTCATATTATTTTACCTATTCTATTGTTCTTTCCAATATTCTACCGATATAAATTTATGTTTTAACAATATATTGGATACTTAAAAAAAGCAATAGAATCGTAAGTATACTTACAAGTCCTTAACTTTACACAAAGTAATTATATCAAGACTATTAGCACTTTTATTATAGCTTTATATATTCAGGGAATGCTTCTTTACGCATAATTCCCCACATTTTATCGATGTAAGCAAGAGTATAAAAGTTTTCATAGTAATGATAGTAGAATGCACCTTTAGGTGTCATGCTGTATGTTCCATTGTTTTCTGTGGCAAAGCCTAATAACTTCGCTATCCATATCTCAAATCCATACATTTTCTTTAATGGAACGCCGAAGAACTTTTCAAAATCATAGGAATTCACTCTTATTTCGTATGCTGTCCAGAACAAATAATACACCATCCTCTGACGAAGGGAAAAACGAATAGTCAATGATGTTGGGAGCTTTTGGGCATCAATACGCTTACAATATTCCTCCACAGAAAAAGTGTTGATTTTAAATTGCTCCTTCAGAAGCGTAGTTGCAGAACATCCAAAACCAAGGAAATTATCCCTTGTCATTGAAGAATAGCTTGCCTGTTTTTCTTTAGAGAAAGTCCAGATTGAATTTCTGTCATAGCCTTTCTGCTGACAATACTTTGTGATGGCGTCCAACAATGCTCTTTTATCTTTCTTTGACATATCCAGAACAGTGCTTTCTGTAAAAGTGAAGTCGATAAACGGATATATTGCAATATGATTCGCACCATTTTCAAAAGCGGTATCAATATCCTTTTTTAAATCTTCAAAAGTTTGCTCGGGAAGTGCAAAAATAAAATCCATTGAAACCGTTTCAAAAGGAACTACAGCAAGAGCCTGTGCCATTTTGGCTGCATCGACTGTTTTGCGTCCGAGAATATTCTGATATTTCTCCTGGAAAGATTGGATTCCGATACTTATTTTAGTTACGCCTGAAGCTTTCAATATCTGCAAGGTCTGAACTGTAACATTGTCCGGATGCAGTTCTACCCCGATACCTTCTGTGATTTCATAATTCTCACAGACTGCTCCGATAATTTCGTATATTCTATCTGCTACGAGAGCAGGTGTGCCACCACCGAAATAGAGGCTTGTCACTTTTTTCTTTCCGGCGAATTGATCTCCTACAAGGTGAATTTCACGAATCAAAGCATCCAAATAACGGTCACATAGTTCTTTTGAATATTTGACTTTACAGTATGGGCAAAAACTACAAATGCTTTTGCAAAATGGTATATGAATGTATAATCCAAGATTTTCACATTCTGAAAAAGGAAGTCTTTCAGAATGTTCATTTTTAAACGTAAATGGTTGTATTGAGCGAGTCAACCACATTCTTGTTAAATCTGTAAATATACTCATTACTCTTCTCTTTTCTATATGTATTTCAAGTATGTTTTCATCATTTCTAAAATGATTTTGATATTTCCACCGAATAAGAGCGTATACTCTGCAACAAAGAAATACCCGCACCGGTCGCACAGACCTGGTATATCTATACACCGACCACAAGTACTTACTTTTCCATCTTCAATAACTACGCACTGGTGGCAAGGCGTTGGGAAATTATTGTCTATCAAATTAGGAAATGCAGTCTTTAGGTTGAAAACAGGCACGCCCTCATCCATCATTTGAGAGATGACTTTGCAGCACTCCTCCTTGTCCTCTCTTGATAAAGCCAATTCCTTGGTGTCAGGATAAGGTGTATGGAAATTAAAAGATACTGCCCGCACATTCTTCGTATCTCTGGCAGCAATGCAGACATCTCGAACTGCATTTTTGTTAATTTGGTTAATTGCCATATAGAAACAAATATTATTAGAAGTGGCATTCTGGATGTTGCTCATAATCGTGTCATAAGTATCACCACGAATTATGTTATGTCTTTCCCGATCTCCATCTAGGCTCAACAATATTAGGTCAGCTTCTGGCAAATCAATGGGATATGTTCCGTTGGTAACAACATTAACAATCAAAAAGTTCATTTGTTTCGCTTCTATAACAAGATCACGCAACGTTTTTTCTCCATCTCGCCATAAAAAAGTTTCTCCGCCGCAAAAGAACAAAATGCGTACACCCATATCATAGAGTTTCCGCATCTCGCTTTTGACTTTTTCGTATGGATAAAAAACTGCAGTAATATTATTAACTGAGCAATGCTTACATTTCAGATTGCATTTGTCTGTCACGATTACAGTGCCGAGAATGGGAGATTTCTTTCTGAACAAAATAGTTTTCATTCCAAATACAGCAAAATGAATAAAAGATGATAATTTCATATATTATTCCTCCTCCAAACAAAGCCACAAATTCTATATTGTCACTCTATTCTTGTTCCGTTTAGAACTATATTTCGTACTTTTTCTTTGTTTGCAGGTTCTGTTTCTTTTTATCATTTTATAGCAACCCCAAAATACAAAACATGCAATTCCTAAGGCCATTCCCATTATACTATAAATATTATATTTGATATCATCATTCTGATTTACTGACCCCTACTTAATGTGATAAGGCCTATGGCTGGTGGGTTTAAAAATCTAAACCGGAAAATTTTCGGTCCACTTACACCTAAGCCAGAACCAACATATTGTATATGACCGTTTTTCTCATGGATTCCTGTAACATTTATTTTGCCAGGGAATAATCCATAATTAGGGGAAGCAACAGGTCCAATGAACGGCAAATGAATCTGACCGCCGTGGGTATGACCATTTATACTCACATCCCAATCAATCCATTCATCATCCGTTTCACCCAAAATTAGCTGAATATTTACATCTATTTTTTTATATTGTAAATATATAGATACAAACAGGCTGATAATATGAATAA
>CAYMAE010000033.1:17627-25677 GCA_964388375.1 uncultured Ruminiclostridium sp. | reverse complement strand
ATATTGGTCATTATAGCACAAAACAAGATGCCATAAAAGATAATGGATATCTTTGACTCTTTACCTACCCATATAATATAATATTATTCTATAATAATGAATTATTGATTCATATATTGATTTAATTAATAATTCATTACGAAATAAATACTTCTTCAGAGAGAGTTCAAGAGGGATATACATGGAAATAAGCATTGGTGAGATAATAAAGTCAAAACGTAAAGAAAAAGGCTATAACCTTAATGAGTTCGCCGAAATAATCGAAATATCTGCAGGATACCTATCCCAGATAGAAAATGGTAAGAAGACCAATCCAAAGCTAGAGATTGTATTAAAAATCATTCATGAGCTGGATATTAATATTGAAATACTTTTGGGTATTGAATCGGTTGAGGATAATTATCTTTCACGTATACCATCTTTGTTAAAACTAACCCTAGCCAAGGAGAGAAATTTAAAAACTCTTTCAGAATCTGAGGTGCTAAGAAAAATCAATCATTTTTTAGATCGTGTTCTAGAAGCAAAATATATTCTTGAAGATGCGGATTTATATAATTTATACCTTGAGGATATATCTCTTCAAACAGAGAACTGTCTAAAGCGATATATAGCCCTTCGTTTAATAATGATGAAGTGACTAAATATTTAGGATTTGGTCTAAGATATCTATGAAAATACAATGCAATAAGAAATTAATAGAAGTAATTTAAAAATAATCTTGACCAAAAGAGGCTTTATAAGTATAATATATCTTGTTCTGCGTTAAACGTATTGTAAAATTATGTGCAGTAATATTCCTCAATAGCTCAGTTGGTAGAGCATTCGGCTGTTAACCGAAGGGTCGTTGGTTCGAGTCCAACTTGAGGAGCCACAGGGGCCTTTAGCTCAGTTGGTTAGAGCAACCGGCTCATAACCGGTCGGTCCGGGGTTCGAGTCCCTGAAGGCCCACCAACAAATAAAAAGATGATTGCAGTGCAATCATCTTTTTATGCATTATCTCTAATTATTAAGGTATCTGTAGAGATGTTGAAATTCTCTACAGAATGTCTTAATAAAATAAAATTGAGAATGGTGCTAAAAACATACATACACCTTATCCAGTGTCTGGTATAATAAAAAAAGTATTGACCATTAAGAATTCATTTTCTATTTGCTTTGAATTGGACAACAATGAAGAACGTATTCTGCGACAACCAGTTCTATTATGTAATTTTAATCTTTAGAGGATGGTAAGTAAATGGGTGAATTAAACTATAAAAACCTACCTATTATTGATAAATTAAAAGAAATATTAGTATCTCAAGCCGCATTAGATATTATTATGATTGAAGATAAGAATCGCTGGTTTCGTCTAATAAACTTCTATAAAAACATATCTAATGGTATAGATATAGTGAAAATTGATAATGGATTAGGAGACCATGTGTACATAGTGTTTGCAGATGAAGGAGCTATTATAAAAGGGTATGCCCATGAGTCAATAATGTCTCCTTATGCTAATGACGAAGTGCGAATCGCTGAAGGAATCTATGATTATGTTCCAAGTGAGCTCATGATATTATTAGATGATAGTGAGGAATTCCAGGATGTAACCTTTTGTGTATGGAGAAAGCAAAATGATATGTTTTGGTCCAAGGGAGATATTATTGTTCCTAATGATTATAAAGATGGTGATGATGGCGAGTACTATTTATTAAAACATATACTACAAGATGCCGGATCCTGGCTCGAATGGGCAAAGACATACTATGAAGAGCGAGCTGAAAAAATAGATTTAGAAGATGTAAAAAGAGTATATGAACAACAGAATATCACTAAAGATATTCTTATGAGTATTAATCCGGATAGTGATTTCGAAGAGGTTTGCCGGGAACTTAAAAGGATTGGATATAATTCAGGGGTATCGGTAAACCTGTAAAAACACAACATTAGACGGAGATATACTATGGTCCTAAGTGCAAGACTTCAACTTATATATGATATGATTCCCCAATGTAGCATTCTTTCTGATATAGGGACAGATCACGCCTATATTCCTGCCTATGCACTACTAAATAATCGATGCGTAAATTCATTGGCCTGCGATCTGAGGGCAGGACCTCTTGAAAGAGCCCAAAGAACACGAAAAAAATATATGCTTGAAAACAAAATGGAATTGCGTCTGGGTAGTGGACTTGAGCCCATTGAAGAACATGAGGCTGATGTAATTATCATGGCCGGCATGGGCAGTTATCTAATAACCGAACTAATAGACGCCTCTTTACAAACAGCACAAAGAGCAAATTATTTAATTCTACAGCCCATGACAGGACAAGAAATAATTAGGCCGTATCTATGGGAAAAGGGCTTTGAAATTATAGATGAAGGCCTTACAAACGAAGGAAGAAAGCTTTATCAGGTAATGTTGATAAAGTATACCGGGAAGATAAGAGAAGATTGGGATAGAATCAATGAATTTGTAGGTGAGAAATTAGTTGATAAGAAGGATCCTCTTTTATTTGATTGGGTTAAAGAGCATATAAGAAAACAGAAAAAGACTGTTTCAGGTCTAAAAAGTGCGAAACTAACCGTAGGTAAACAGGTTGAAGATGAAGAAAAACTATTAAATGCTTTTCTAAATCTTTTTGATGGGCTAGGAGGTAAAACGAATGAAGATTAAAGATATAATAGAATTGTTAGAGGGAAAAGCACCCTTGTCTTTGCAGGAATCATATGACAATAGCGGATTGATTTTAGGGAATCCAGAATTTGATGTATCAAAAATATTAATTAGTCTTGATGCTGATATCAGCTCCCTTACCTATGCCATTGAGCAGAGTTGCCAGCTAGTTTTATCTCATCATCCAGCTATATTTAGTGGTCTTAAGAATTTTGCAAGGAACACAAAGGAGGCTATGGTCTTAATAAAAGCAATCAAAAATGATGTGGCACTTTATAGTAGCCATACAAATTTTGATTCTGCTAATGGCGGCCTTACCGATTTACTTTGTGAAAAGCTTGGAATTAAAAATATAAAGGTAATAAGACGACGATTCATAACTAGTGAAGGTACAGGGTCAGGCAGATTTGGCGATATTGATCCTACTAGCGGGCAGGAATTTATTGAATCAGTAAAATCAAATCTTTCTATTGATGTAATAAGATACGTAGGGCAAATTCCTGAGACAATATCAAAGGTAGCTATTTACAATGGTTCCTACGATAGTAGCATAGTGGAGGATCTTAAAGGAATATGCCCAGATGTTTTAATAACGGGTGATTTAAAATATCATGATGCTCAGGAATTGATGGGATATGGTATATTTACAATAGATGCAGGACATTATGGAACAGAAATAATATTTGTTGAGGAAATGACAAAGCTCATTAAGGAAAGCTTTTCTGAGCTTGAAGTAATACAATACATGGGACGAGATGTTTTTAGCTATATGTGTTGACAGAATAGAGGAAAGCATCATCTTGTAACCTGAATGAGAAAGTTAGAATTTTAACATTCTATGTAGCAAAACATTTTCAGAATAGCTATAAATAGCACTAAATGAGTTGAGCTAAATCTAAGTGGATTAGGGGATAATTAAAAAGGAAGACATATGAAATACAAGCTAATGGCCGTAGACATTGATGGCACACTATTAAATGACAAAAGCGAGCTTACAGAGAATACAAAAAAGACAATAAAAAATGCTGTTGAAAGAGGACTGATTTTTACTATCGCATCAGGTAGGCCAATTCAGGGGATTGAGGGCTTAAATAAACAGTTAAATCTGGATGTACCTTTTATAACTTATAATGGAGCAATAGTGGTTATGGGAAAATCCAGACAGATAATGTATCAGAGAGAGTTATCACCAAACGATTCTAATGATATAGTTAACCTTGCACAAAAATATAAGGTTACTTACATGGTGTGGAAGGATGGACAGCTCTGTGTACCTGAATTTAGTGAGATAGTTCATAAATATATGCAGATTTCCTCTGTTGTGCCTGTTAAAATTGATAATCTTGATAATCATTTGGAAAATGGTGTTACAAAAATTCTATGGTATGATACTGCTGAAAAGATAGTAGAGTATCAAAACCAAATCGGAAAATATTTGAGTGAAAATGTTAATTTCTATCCTTCAAGACCGTGTTTTATGGAGTTTGTTGATGCGAAGGCTTCAAAGGCCATTGCCATGGAGCAAATAGGAAATTACTATGGCATTAATCAAAGTGAAATGATTGCAGTAGGAGACGGATTTAACGACCTGTCCATGATAGAATATGCTGGACTTGGAGTAGCCATGGCAAATGCTCCTGCCCAAGTAAAGGAGCGGGCAGACTACATCACCCTTTCAAATGAGGAAGATGGAGTTGCCCATGTGATAAACAAATTTATACTTGAGAGATAATCATATCTAATCAATATTCTGAAGTTTAATTGACCATAATTTATATTTGACATAAAAATTATGATAATGTATTATGGTTTTATCTTTAATATAAACAGGCTGTGATGGGGACATGCATACCTCAAAGAGCACCTAAGAGAAGGAATGCCATTGGCTGGAAGCATTCTTGTGTATCAAGGTATGGAACCACCCTGGAGCTTGAAGGCTGAAATTGAAAGACCTAAAGACTATAGTGTAATAAGTAAGCCTTCACGTTGATAACGTTATAATCTAATGGCGAATAGCCGTATTGAGTGACAGGTACAATCCTGTAATCAAGGTGGAACCGTGTGAGTATATACTCTCATCCTTGAACGCATAATGCGTTTGGATGGGGGTATTTTTGTTTATTTTTTCTTAGGGTTGGCTATGCCTTAATAATTATTTGTGATGTTTTTTATTTTAAATTTATGATTAAAATCTTATAAAACTATTACACAAGGAGAGAAGTATTATGATACAAATTACATTAAAAGATGGAAGCTCTAAATCCTATCAAAGTGGCATAACAGTATTTGAAGTTGCTAAGGATATTAGTGAAGGCCTTGCTCGAAACGTAGTAGCAGGCGAGGTAGATGGCCAACTAACAGATTTGCGTACAATACTAAACAAAGATTGCAAGCTAAACTTACTTACATTTGATAGTGAAGGTGGAAAGCATGCATACTGGCATACCGCATCTCACATTATGGCTCAAGCAGTCATTAGACTTTTTCCTAGTGTAAAGCTTGCAATTGGCCCGGCCATAGACTCAGGATTTTACTATGATTTTGATATAGATAAAACTTTTACGCCTGAGGATTTAGCGGCAATCGAAAAAGAAATCCAAAAAATAATCAAAGAGGATATTCCGATTGAAAGATTCTCCCTATCTAGGGATAAGGCCTTAGAGCTTATGAAAGATGAGCCTTATAAGGTTGAGCTTATTAATGATTTGCCTGAGGATGCAGAAATTTCTTTTTATAAGCAAGGAGATTTTACTGATTTATGTGCAGGCCCTCATCTGCTTTCAACGGGAAAGCTAAAGGTCATCAAGCTAATGCAATTAGCAGGCGCATATTGGAGAGGCGACGAGAAAAACAAAATGCTCCAGAGGATTTACGGCACTGCATTTCCTAAGGCAAGTCAACTAGAAGAATATTTAAAAATGCTTGAAGAGGCTGAAAAACGTGACCATAGGCGCTTAGGTAAGGAATTGGAATTATTCTCATTCAACGAAGAAGTTGGGCCAGGTCTAGTGCTCTGGCATCCTAAGGGAGGAAGAATCAGGATGCGCATAGAAGATTTTTGGAGAAAGCAACATGTTAAGAACGGGTATGATATTGTCTACACTCCTCATATTGGGCGTGGTCAGCTTTGGGAGACCTCAGGACACCTAGACTTTTACCGTGATGGCATGTACTCGGCTATGGATGTTGACGGTCAAGACTTCTATGCAAAGCCTATGAATTGTCCTTTCCATATTGCTATATACAATAATAAGCTGCATTCATACCGTGATTTGCCATATAGATGGGCCGAGTTAGGAACTGTATATCGTTATGAAAAGAGTGGTGCTTTACATGGACTTTTAAGAGTTAGAGGCTTTACTCAGGATGATGCACACCTTTTCTGTGCCCCGGAGCAAATGCCTGACGAAATTAGAAGAGTATTAAGATTCTGTTTATATATGTTAAATGAATTTGGATTTGAAAACTATAAGATATATGTCTCTACTAAACCAAAGGATAAGTATGTGGGTGATGAAAGCATGTGGGAAGATGCTACAAAAGCGCTGAAGGAAGCTGTAAATGCTGAAGGTTTAGAATGTGATATAGACGAAGGTGGAGGCGCTTTCTACGGACCTAAGATTGACATTAAAATCAAGGATGCCCTTAATCGCGAGTGGCAATGCTCCACAATTCAGTTTGATTTTAATGAGCCTGAGCGCTTTGATATGACTTATATTGCTTCGGATGGGTCTAGACAACGGCCGTATATGATTCATAGAGCACTTCTGGGATCAATTGAACGATTCTTTGGAGTACTAGTTGAGCATTATGCGGGTGCTTTCCCGGTTTGGTTGGCGCCTGTTCAGGCAAAACTACTTCCTATTCTTGATAAGCATCATGATTTTGCACAAAAGGTTGCTGAAAAGTTAAAAGAGCATGATGTTGATGTTGAAGTTGATACCAGAAATGAAAAGATAGGTTTTAAAATTCGTGAAGCTAGACTTGAAAAGGTTCCTTACATGCTAGTAATAGGAGATAAGGAAGTAGAAAATAATACAGTAGCTGTTAGATCGAGAAAAGACGGGGAGCTTGGTGCTATTGAGGTTGACACCTTTGTAAAAAGAATTGTTGAAGAAATAAGAACAAGAAAAAGATAAACTAATTCGTTAATAGTGTGCCTGCCACACTATATAAAGGTACACATTTAAGGGGGGGATGATTTTCATGGCCACAAGAAATAATAGTTTTCAGAAATCTGGTAAAAAGGATGATTTGAGCAAACTAAAAGAACAATTGAAAAGCAAAACCCCCGCAAATTTCTATCTCTTTACAGGAGAGGAAGCCTTTCTTATTGATTATTATGTTGGGAAGCTTAAAGAGACAATTATTGGAGACGCTGTTACAGGGCTTAATCTAGCGATATTTGAAAATCGTTTTGATATAGATGATTTGCTAGATGCCTGTGACACCTATCCTATTATGGCAGAAAAAAGATTGGTTATAGTAAAAAACTCCGGATTTTTCTATAGTGCGAATAAGAAAAAAACTAATACTGAGCGCAAGGCAGGGGAGGACTCTGGCGAATTAGGAGCTAGAGACGATGCCCCCGTAGGAAATAGATCGCAGGAGGCTTTGAACGATTATATACGCGAAATACCCGAGACCACATGCCTAGTATTTATAGAAAATAAGGTTGATAAAAGATTAAAAATCTATAAGCAGGCATCTAAGCAAGGGCTTGTACTGGAGTTTAACAGAATTAAAGAAGGAGAGCTTGCTAGATGGGTGATGAAGGGTATGGAAGCTGTTGGCAAGCAAATAAGTCCTGAAGCAGCACAGTATCTTGTTGCAATTAGTGAAACTGACATGTATACCCTAAGAAATGAAATATTCAAGCTAGCTGCCTATGTGGATCCCAAAACAGAAGTCAGCATTAATGACATCAAGCTACTTGCAACTCCTACAATTAAAAGTGTTATCTTCGATTTGTTAGATGCGGTCGCAAGAAAAGATACTCAAAAAGCCTTACTTATATTAAATGATATATTAATTTTAAAAGAACCGGAACAAAAAATCATGTCAATGCTTTCTAAGCAAACAGGGGAAATACTAAAGCTCAAAATGCTTATGGATGACCGGGCATCACAATCGCAGATTAACGAGGTGTTCAAAGGCAAACATCCCTATGCAATGAAAATCATGGTGCAACAGGCTTCTAGGATGGATACGAAGTATTTGAAAATGTTTGTTCAAGGTTGTATGGATGCTGAGATGAGCTATAAAAAAGGGTTAATGCCCCCAAGACTTGCGTTAGAACTATTGTTAGAAAAAGTAAATAGTTAACAAATCCTTAACATTCCCTTGATTTTCTTATAATATGCGAGGGCTATATTTAGCGTATAGAGCATA
>CAYMAE010000033.1:2983-17527 GCA_964388375.1 uncultured Ruminiclostridium sp. | reverse complement strand
TATCATTATTGAGTATCACTTTATTGCAATTATTTATTTAAGAGGATATAATTTATTGTAAGAAGCTGATAGTTTATCTGTCAGCAATAATTATATTTTAACGGATAGGAGTATTCGTGTGCCCAATAGACTAACAATAAATGATATTATTAGTTATGTAATGAATTTTTTAGGCCTTAATGGCCCATGGGATATTATTAGATTGGTGATAGAAGTATCCCTAGTTTCCTATGTTGTTTATAAGGCCATTCAGCTTGTACGCGAGACTCGTGCTATTCAATTAATAAAAGGTTTAATTTTTATTATAATCTTTTCTTATGTTTCTGATCTTATGGGCTTAAAAACTATTGCAATACTTTTACAGGGTGCGATTCAACTTTTTGGATTTGGACTAATAGTATTGTTCCAGCCTGAGCTAAGAAGGGCCCTTGAGAAGCTTGGAAGTAGTGGGTTTAAGGATATTATTCTAAGAAAAACTGATGAGGACAGGGTAAAAATCATATCGGTTATTGAAGCAATTGTTCAGGCTTGTAGTGCTCTATCTAAAGACTATATAGGGGCACTAATAATAATCGAAAGAGAAACTAAAATTGGAGATATAGTTAATACTGGAACCCAAATGGATGCGCTTTTATCAAGTGAGTTATTAGTTAATGTATTTACTCCCAAAACGCCTCTTCATGATGGAGCAGTAATAATAAGAGATAATAAAATAACGGCAGCAGCATGTTTTCTTCCGCTTACTCAAAATGCAGGCTTAAGTCGTGAACTGGGTACCAGGCACAGAGCGGCATTGGGGATAACTGAGGTATCCGATGCAGTTGCTGTAGTTGTTTCAGAGGAATCAGGGAAAATTTCTTATGCCCATAGTGGAGGTCTTACTAGGAATCTTACACCAGACCTATTAAGAAAGGCATTGAATAAATTACTCCTGGATAATGAACCTGATAGAAAGCTTTTTACATTTAGGAAGGTTAAAAACAATGAACAAGCTGATAGATAGATTATTCGAAAAAGATTTGGTTATCAAGATTATATCAGTACTAACAGCTATATTAATATGGTTTGTAGTACTGGATTCTGATAACCCCTTTGAAGAAAGAACTATCACAGTGCCGTTAACCAGTAATGTGGAAGTTTTGCAGCTTAAAAACCTTCAAATTGTTGGAACGGCTCTTCCCAATAGCATTGATATTAAGATTAAGGGTAGAAGGCATAAAATTTCTGGCGTTACAGCCAATGATTTTAAGGTTTCAATTGATTTATCTGAATTATCCGAATCAGGAAATAACACTATAAGCGTTAATCCCCCCGAATACTTTGGGGATCAGGATATTATAATAGTGGGTATGAGCCCTTCTTCGTTAAACGTGAAACTTGAACGTATAGTGGGCAAGCAGTATCCTGTCGAAGTACTATTTACAGGTTCACTTCCTGCTGGCTATGAGGTTATAAATCTTAGAGTGGAGCCTAATATTGCTATTCTCGAGGAAAAGGAAAGTAGTATTTCTAGAGTGAGTAAAATTGTAGCTTATGTAAATTTAGATGAAGCTGATAATAATAAAGAACTCGTAATGAGGGCAACTGTTCTTGATACTAATGGAAATCCTATTAAACAGTTTGAAGGTAGGGTTCCTGTTATCGTATCCTATAATTTAGCTAAAAGTGTTCCAGTGGCTGCCCTTACCTCTGGAAATCCTATGAATGATTTTTATTTGAAAGAGATAAAATATTCTATGCCTACTGCTAGGATTATAGGAAGTAAGAGTCTATTAGATGGAGTAAAAACACTTAATGCACAGCCCATAGATATAGCAGGTAAGAATGAATCGTTTATAGCTCCTTTAGTATTCAATCTTCCTAAGGATATTACTATTATACAAGCTGATAGCGAGCGTCTTTCGGCAGAGATTATTATAGATAAACTTATTACAAAAGAGCTTACTCTACCAAAGAGTATTGTAACTATTACCCCTGGTGCGAATGTTGATGCCATGGACTATAAGCTTATAGAGGGCACCATCCCTATTACAATTAAGGGGAAGCCAGAGGACGTCAATAGTATAGGAAATAGCGATATACGGCTTTCAATACAGGTAAGTGACCTTGAGCCTGGTGAGCATGAGGTTCCACTTATAGTTAAAGCACCTAATACAGTAAAAGTTATCGGTGAATACAGCGTAAATATAGTTGTTACAGCTATTCCAGATGAGGAAACAAGTAATCCGGCGCCTTTAGGCAATTAATACTTCGTAATTCTAGGATGTTGCAGGGAGCATTATGAGAAACAGAATAGTGGCGTTTTATTTAGTTTTAGTAATAATAGCATCGTCAATAGTAGCAATTATTTCTTATGCTAATTTCTCTAAAACATATCTTTTAAAAACTACCCATAATACTATTGAAACTAGAACAGAGAAATAAAACTGATTTTAATTACTCTGTTTTCTGAGGTGTTGGAATATAGAAAGGTGCGGAATTAGAATGAAGTATCTATTTAAGGATGTAACTGTGCTAAGCATGAACGAGAGCATGGAAATTATTAAGTCCTGCGACGTATTGGTAAAGGATGACATAATAAAGGCAATAGGCAGCATTGCCCCCAACGATATTGAAGGGGCAACCGTTATTGCGGGTAAAGGGAAATTACTAATGCCTGGTCTTATTAATGGACACTGCCATGTTCCTATGACTCTACTAAGAAATTATGCGGATGATTTAGATTTGCAGACTTGGCTTTTCGAGCATATTTTTCCTGTAGAAGCCAAATTCGTTGGTGATGATGTATACTGGGGCAGCCTTCTAGGAATTATGGAAATGCTCAAAACGGGCACTACTTGCTTTGTTGATATGTATGACCATATAGAAGATATAGCAAAAGCAGTTGATAATTCAGGTATAAGAGCTCATCTTTCGAGAGGGATGACTAATTTGGATGAGGGCCCCGATTTTCAAAGCAATCCGGCTCTTTTAGAAAATATTGAATTTATTAAAAAGTGGAATGGAGCGGCTAGTGGAAGGATTACTGGGGCATTTGCACCCCACGCTATCTATACATGCTCTTCAAATTTTATAAAAGCCATAAAGAAAGAGGCTGAAAAATTAGGAGCGCCTATTCATGTTCATCTTGATGAAACTAGGGGTGAGCATGAGGATTGCTTAAAAAATCATGGAAGAACTCCCACGAAATATCTTTATGATCTAGGCCTATTCGAGCAAAAAACAATTGCCGCACACTGTGTCTGGCTTACTGATGAGGACCTTGAAATATTAAAAGAAAATAATGTTACGATGGTTCACAATCCTACAAGTAATCTTAAACTCGCTAGCGGTATAGCCCCCGTCCCTAAAGCCATAGAAAAGGGAGTTAATGTAATACTTGGCACTGACGGAGCTTCAAGCAATAATAACCTTAATCTAATTGAAGAAATAAATCTTGCTGCCCTAATACATAAGGGAGTAAATCAAAATCCCTTACTCGTATCGGCCAAGGATTGCCTAAAAATGGCCACTGTAAATGGAGCGAAGGCTTTAGACCGTAACGATATTGGTGTCATCAAAGAAGGAGCTAAGGCTGATTTAGTCCTAATAGATTTGGACAAGTCTCATTTGTTGCCAATGCATAATATAGTATCGGCCTTAGCCTATTCGGTTCAGGGCTCAGATGTCTGTCTTACAATGGTAGATGGTAAAATTCTTTATGAAAATGGAGAGTTTAAGACCATTGATAAAGAACAGGTAAAATTTAATATCGAAAAAAGCTTTAAGAGACTTTTCTAGTTGTATTACTAATTATCATCAGGCCTTTTTGGATTAACTACGAGAGTATAGTAATTATCATAGATTACCATACCTGGTTTTGCTCCAGAAGGCTTTTTTACATTTCTAACATAAGTATAATCAACTTCGGCCTTCGTTGAAGAGCGGGCTTTACTAAAATATGCTGCATACTCTGCCGCCTCAATTAATGTGGAGTCTGGAACTTCCTTGCCTTCAGTTTTTATAACTACATGTGAACCTGTGAAATTCTTTATATGGAGCCAAATATCCTCATGTCGAGCTGTTTTTGTAGTAAGCTTATCATTTTGTTTATTGTTATGCCCGATAAGTATTTCAAATTCATCCTTGGATATCACACTTTGCGGCTGAATCTTTACTGCCTGAACTTTATTGCTCACTTTGCTTGTTTTACCTGGTTTACCTGTTTTACCTGGTTTGCCTGGTTTGCCTGGTTTGCCTGGTTTGCCAGTTTTAGCTGATGCTTTAATGTAGCCTTGCTCATAGAGCTCTAATCGTATCTCAGCTAAGTGTTGAGGCGTCTCACTGTTCTCTATTGAGAATAGTATGCTTTCCAGATAGAGAATCTCATTTTTTAAGAGCATAATTTCATTATCGGCGTAGGAAAAAGCTGTCCGGGATTTATTATATTTTTTAAAATAATCCTGGGCATTCTTCTGAGGACTTCTGTCCTTATTAAGCGGTATGGTTACAGTTTGTCCGTCTTCACTGTAATAATTAACGAGCGTTGCCTCCTTTATTCCCTTTGAAAGAGCATAGATGTTTGCAGTAATAAGCTCACCAAACAAACGATGGTTGTCATAGCATTTGTTTTCCTCATATGTTTGCAAATTGATGGCAAGCCTTTTCTCACTTTTCTTCAACAACTTTGATACGGTTTTTTTAAGGCTATTTGCTCGTTGCATATTAAATTCCAAGCTATTTTTTTGAGAATAATAGCTTTCAACGGCCTTACTAATGCTTTCGATTTTTTTAGCTGATGTGTATTGAGTTAGCTCAACACAATGATAATCAACAGGCTTACTAGTACTTTTATCATAGACAAGCGTGGGCATAGTGCCATGGTCGTTCAAAAAGTTCATTAACCTTGTTAATTCATCAGTAATTTTCAATAGTTGGCGAAATGTAAGTTTATTTGCTGGGATTGACTCATCAATATCAGCTCTAAAGCAAATTTCACGGCAAAGAACAGGCGAGAACCCCTGTAGATTATCCAAAAGAAAGGACTCAACCTTTCTAGCGCATCCGCCAGCTTCATTTAGCAAGTTTGTAATAGTAGATTCATTAGAAGGATTTAGTTTTTCTTGATTAGGAGGAGGCATATATAATCTTGCAGGAAGTAACTCTCTAACTCTATTGACATCACTGCCAATATGTTTCATAGCATCAATTATTATATTATCCTTGTTTGTTAGAATAATATTGCTATGCCTGCCCATTATTTCTATAATAATATTTTTTGTACTTCGATCACCTAAGTCATCGATGCTCTCAATTTTAATGGTAATAATACGCTCATAATCATTGGTAAAAAAACCTTTAATAATTCCTCCGGAAAAGTGTTTTCGAAGGAGCATACAGAATAATGGGGGTGTTGTAGGGTTTTCGTATTGCTTTTCAGTTAAGTGAATCCTTGCTGATGAAGGATTGCATGACAAAAGTAGTCTATGGTTTTCTCCAGCAGCTCTTATTTGAATGACAAGAGCATCACGATTGACTTGGTGGACCTTTCCTATTCGTCCCCCCAAAAGCATTTGGTTTAGCTCTTTGGCCATACTATTTGTTAAAATTCCGTCAAATGGCATATTCTTCTCACCTCGGTTATTAATAATAGCAAGATAGACTTGCTAGGAATGTTACAGTTATCTTAAAATAATTTTACAAGAACTTTACAGGATGATATAATAATTTGCAGCGCTACCGATTACTTATATATTTCTGAAACGAGGGTTATGACAGTTTTCAGAAAGGGGGATTTATGATTCGGCAGAACAAAAATATCATCAAAATAGGTGTTTTAATACTATCTATTGTGCTTTTTCTAGGTATTAATCTTATTTCATTCAGATAATTACCCTATTGCATTCTACTCCTCAGACTGATAATGTAAATAATGGAATGTAATCTATGGGGGTGTTTCTTTTGAACTCTAATTACAGTAAAAATAAGCCCGCTGCGGCTGCTATGAATAGGCTTCCCATTACCATATTAATATTGGCCGTTGTGTTGTTTGTTGTGGCCGATTTGTTCTTTGCTTTCGATTTTAATTGGGTAGACTATGCAATAGTTATTATTATAGCGCTATTTGGGATTAAAGGCTATATTACAGGAATAATTAATACGATCTTTAGCCTAGTAGGTTATTTATTGGGTCTCGTTCTTGCATATTTGTTTACATCTAAGGTTTCTTTGCTGTTGATGCAAAAAACCGTGCTGGGAAATATAGTGAGTGATAAATTAAATGAGCTTATACCTGCTCTTTCAAATATAGGTAATTTTACGGCTACTGAGTCAGAATCTTTATTAGAAATAATAAACAGAGTTCCACAGATAAGTAATGCGGTTTCGGGCAATCCCCTTTTACAACAGCTTATGACTGTCACAAAATCTGCTACTGATACAAGTACAATGTATTCTGAGACTGTTGTTACATTGAATGATTTAATTGTATATTCATTATTAAAAATTATTATTTTTATTGTTCTATTTATTGTAATTAAGCTAGCAATTGTTATTATAGGAAAGCTTCTTACAAATGTCTTAAATTCCACTGCGATTATGGGAACTGCCAATCGCACGGCTGGAATGGCTTTGGGTTTTGCAATAGGAATTCTTGTATGCTATGTTGTATTTGTTTTTGCAATACCTGCTCTAGGTGCAATTGAAATACTTAAAGTGCCAGAAAACTATACAGAATCAGTGGTATTAGTTTGGTTTAATAAACTCATTCAATTAATTGTCTAACTGATTTTGATAATAAGCTCTTTACAACCTTATTACAATTAGTTTTCTCTAAACTTAATTTTAATTAATTAGTTCACAATTATGCTTTGGATGCCGATAAATATACATAGAAATGTTTGATTGGAGGCAGCCAAATGCGGACTAAAAAAACACTCCTTGCCGTATTAATAATATTTGTATTTATCATTTCCTCAACATATGGTTCAGGAAACCTTATTTATGCAGAAACCTACGGTCCTAACCAGACAGAGGAAGAGGGGCTGATAAGTGGAATTGTAAAGGAGAATAATCTGACACTAGGTTATTTAACCTTATATTTTGAAGACGGCTATGGGAGTAATCCTGACTTGTTTGAGCAATTAGTCAGTACGCGTAATTTCACATATGACAACAATTACATCACAGTTAGCAGGGATGCGTCCTCATCTGACATAGGACAAATCAAGCCAGGCGATAAAGTTTTTCTAAAGCTTGATGAGAGTGGATATATAGAAAAACTTAGTGCAGCGAGCCATTACGCACCTGTTTATGGGACAGTCCATCTTATTCGTTTTGATAATTTGGTTATCAAAAAGGATGATGGCACGTTTGTAAGCTATAAAATATCAAAAACACCTGTCTATAAAAACAATCGTCCGTGTAAAAATACTGATATCATGCCTGGAGACCAGGTCAGACTATTAGTGCAAGCTGATGGTGAGAATATCGATATTGCCTTCATCGATATTGAAAAGATGACCAGGCCTATTAATGGCATATATCGCGGCGAAGCTGAATTCTTTAACAGATTTAGTTCATCTCTAATGGTATCAAAAGTCCAACAGTTTATTAATGGAAAATGGGAAAATGTACCCACTATAGGCATACAGAACTTCCCCTATAGTAGAGAATATAAAGCACTGCCTATTAGGAGATATTCAGGTACTGTATATTTTGTGACAAGAATGGATTATGATGGCCAAAATAAGATTGTTATGTCTTCATTTAGACAGAATCAAGGATATGAGGTCCTCCTAAAGGACAATCTTTTGAATGTTGGATTAAAAGAGAATATTGATCTTATGAATACATCGACCCAAGTATTATATGACGAAAATTCCATTATAGTTAAGGATGGCAGATTAGTAGATATAAGTGCCCTTAATACTCTAGATCCAGTAACGCTATCTACCATAAAAACACCATTAACTAACGATCATGTTATAAATGTTCTAGTCAGTGAAACACCTAAAAATAGCGGTATTGATATATACAGAGGACGCATAAGCGATATTGACCCTCAAAAGACAATAACCGTTGAGTCCTTTGCACGGCTAGACGGGGTGAGCTGGGAACTTACCAATACTCCTAAGACATTCGATATTGATCTTTATACAAGCCGCCTTATAGAGGCAAATGGGATCGGAAACTTCCGTAATTTTGGAAAAGAGTATATTCAACAAACCGTTTATATAGTTGAACTCGATAATAAAGTATTGTTATTAAGCACTGCTCCATATGTAGATGAGCCCGTAGCGGGCCGAGTAAAAAGTATAGTAGGATATGAAGCTGATGTTCCCGACGACGGCACAGGAGCTGATGCGGATACCGGAGCTGATGCGGATACCGGAGCTGACACAAATACCGGGACAGAGCTCGCCAGCCTACAATTAGTTTTATCACAGGCAAGGATTTTCAATAATACAGATTATGTCTGGGTTGAAAGTGCTGATATAGAGATGCATATCCCTATTAATGCAATAGTAATTAAAAATGGTGAGGTAGGAGATTTTGATTCTATCAAGCCAGGCGACGATTTAAAGGTTATTAGACACAGTCAAAACGAAGAAGGAATCATTATTCTCTGTGAATAGGGTAAACCACATCGAATTCGGCATTACAATTGTTTACCTATTATAATTGTTAACAATGTATGGAGAAGTAAGAGATAAAACCTTTATAGGAGGTCAAAATGAAAAAGAGCTATATAAAAACAATAATTGCAGTATTGTTGCTAATATCAATAATTATTATACCTGTAAATGTAATGGCCATTGAAGGAAATATGGGCTTTTCAGGAGGTATATCGGTTGAGGAGCCAATTGAAAAGAACGAGTATAATTATACTGAGATTTGCTTTTTAACAGGTGCACCTGTTAAGCTTACAGGAACCTTAACTATTAAGAAAACTGATAAGAACGATGTGGTAACATCAACATATACGTATAGGGCCGGTAACGCACAAGCAAATATGATATTAAATAGGGTGGTAATATATACAACTGATAGGCAGACAAAAATAAACGGACAAATAACCGAGGCAACAAGGCTAAGCCGCACGCCTACAGAAGTTATAAACATCGGTGGACAGCCCTATAGATTAATAGAGTCAAACTTTACTCAATCAATGCTCACAGATCCAAAGGCGGCCGTCAACTATCATACGGGTGAATTTTTGGAGAAAAAGGTTTATTCAATAGGTCCTAACCAGACTAATGACACCATTACTGTAACTACAACAGGAAGAACCTATGCCTATGATCAGTATTGGAGTAATACTGAGTCTCAAAGGCTGAACATATTGGTAGAGGCTGAGAAGTATGATGCGGAGAATCCTGTAAGATGGGGCGGAGCTGTGGAGATGGTCGTTTCTGGGGCTACAATGCAGCAGATTGACTATGTAGAGAATGAGCCATTTCAAATAAGCTTTTCAGGTGGATATGTGCAGAAAAGCTGGACTGAATCTACTTTGGACTATACGGCCCGGTTCCCTGAGTTTGATAAAAATGGAGCTCCAACTGATGTAATAAAGACATATACAGGAACCGAGAGCCTTTCAAATCCTATTAGCCTAACTAGGCTTATGGTTCCAGATATAAAGCACCTAAACGGTTATTGGGCCGAAGAGCCCATAAGTATACTGTTTGGCCTTGAGATTCTTCCAGGAACAGGGGAAAATTTTAAGGTTGAAAGGTATACAACAAGAAGAGAGTTTGTATATGTACTTATGAATGCGATTAAAAATATTCCATTAGATCCTGATGTGAGAATATCGACGGCCACAAGACGTACATCGAGTAAGAAGCAGGTGGATATATCACCATTCAATGATATAGGCCCTGGGGATCTTTATTATGAAGAAATAAAGTCAGCGTTTCAAAAGGGTATAACAGTAGGGAACGGTAATGGTAGTTTCGGGCCTAACGAGTATATTTCAAGGGCTGAAGCTATAAAGATGATAGTTTCTGCTCTAGGACTAGAAAATCTCGCTGCATATCCATATACAGTTACGCCATTTACCGATAATGACATTATCCCATCCTATGCAAGAAACGCTGCTTCAGTGGCCTACACTTTAGGGATAATAGAGTCTGATAATATGGGTAGATTTAATCCCTCAAATAGGCTGACCGGAGATAACTTGTCGGTGCTGATATTTGATTTAATCGAATACATGGGTGATGAACTTATAAAAGATTATAGAAATAGAATGATAGATTTTTAGCCCTAAGGCAATGACCTAGTAATAAATGTATAATTATTTTACTTGAAGATTACAGTCAGGATGTATATAATTCTGATTCAGATACTAATAAAGGAGTACAACCTTTTACATGGCAGAAGAAAACAAGAAAAACAGAAAGGGCTTTGGCTTTCTTAAGTTGGCCCTATTTTTAATAATATTAGTAATTATTTTAGTAGTTGTTTTATACTCTTTTTTTGATATTAGCCCATCCGAGCTTATATCTAAAGGCTTTAATGGTGTATATGACAGTATCACATCTGGGTCAGATGAGGTTGAAAAGCTAAAAGAAACAATAAAGCCGATTATGACTTTCGATTTAAATGAAAGGGTTTACTGTGCCACTTCTTCAAATGATTTGGTGGTAGCATCAATAAGCTATGTCAAAATATTGGATACAGAAGGGATAGAAAAAAGCTATATTCCGGTAACACTTAAAAAGCCATTTGTGCAGTCATATGATAACGATATTATAGTTGCTGATTTAGAGGGCAGATATTTTGCACTAATAAATAACGGGCGAATTGTTTGGGAGAAGAATATTGACGAAAATATTGTAAATGCTTCTATCTCAGATAATTGGGTGCTATTGATAACTAAAAGCAAGCAGTCAGGCTATAAAAGAAGCGTAAGGGCATATTCTAAGGATGGTCAGGAAATCTCTTTAAGAAATGTATCTAATTATTATCCTTTCAAAATTTATAATCTACCCAAATACAATCCTAATTCTTTTATGGTAAGCAGTGTGGAAGTATCAGGTCTTGAGGCAAACGGACTATTTGAATTTTTGGATAGTAGCATGAATCAAAAGGCTAGTATTAGGGGGACAAATGAAATATTTGGGGGAGCTTATCCGATAAAAGAAGATAGCATGTTTTTGTTTGCTGAATATAGCATAATGGCCATTAATAATGCATATCAAACTATCTGGCATAATGATTATGATGACTTTACCATTACGGCAGCTAATGTAATAAATGATGAATATCCTGTTGTAGCACTTCTTAATACAGACGTTCTTTTACGAGAAAAGCATTATGAAACCACCATTAGGATTTATAATAATGATGGTACAGAGAAGGTCGATTATAAAGTAAGTGGAAAAGCATCGGGTATTTCGACTAAGAAGAAGACTGCTGCTGTTGTGGTCGAATCTGAGGCGCTTTTTTTAAATCAGAACGGTGAGTTAATAGATAAATATACTGCAAAATCTAATATAGAAAGTGTACTTTTAGGCAAGGACAGTGTTGCCTATGTGGTTACTTCTGACACAATAACCCGCGTTAAGATCAAGACAAAAAATAAATTCTTAGGGATTTTTTAGCTTTAGAATATCATAAATTATTCGCCAGCTTCATTATCAGCTTCATCGCCTTTCCAGAACTCACTAGCCACTTCACCTAAATCTTTGCCGGAAGTAGACTTTGCTATAGGATGCCATTCGTAAGGCAATAGCTTTAAATATTCATTTGAGGCAAACCTTGAATCAATCAATAATAGGGCGCCTTTATCGGTTTCAGTTCTAATTAATCTGCCTGCAGCCTGCAAGACTTTATTTATACCCGGATAGATATAAGCATATGAAAAACCATCGCCGCTTTTGTTTTGGTAATACTCACGCATAATTTCAAGCTCAGGTGATACCTGAGGAAGACCTACCCCAACAATAATAACCCCGGTCAACTTATCACCGACTAAATCAATTCCCTCGCTAAAAACGCCTCCCATAACACAAAAGGCAATTCTATTGACGTCGCCATATACATCGAAGCATTTTAAAAACTCATCTCTGGAAGCTTCGTCCATAGCTCTATCCTGACACATTATTTCAAAGTTGCCGTTAAGCTCTTTAAAAATTTTTAATATATCTAAAAGATATTTATAGGAAGGAAAAAAAACCATTACATTTCCTTTATGAGCAATGGACCAATTGTAGATAGCCTTGGCCGTTGCGTCAAGATATTTGCTGCGATATCTATAACGCGTTTCTATATGATTCTCATTATAAAGCAGAAGGTTCTCTCTTGGGAAAGGGGATGGAAGCCGTAAGGTTATATCTTCATCACGTCCACCAAGAATATTTTTAAAATACCATAGGGGTGAGAATGTAGCTGAAAAAAGAATAGTACTTTTGGCTGTGGTCATATTTTTATTTAGCATAGAGCTAGGATCTAAACAAAGTAACTTTAAGGTTAAATTTGTTTTAGCTCCTGTAATAAGCGTTCGATAATTATTTGAGTATAACTCAAGGACATTTTTAAAATGAAGCATATCGAAAAAAAGACTGACCAATAGATCGGTATATGGCTTATCATCTCTTTCGCTGGATATCCAACCTTCGGTTTCATTGATAAATTCTAAAAGAGGGGCAAGAAGGCTTATTGGGGCATCTTTGATTGAAATATACTCTACACCGCCAGCTTCATTAAGTGGATTATCTAATTCCTTCTCTATAGAAGACAAGGCTTTTCTTAACTTTATAATTTCCTTACTAATTTGAGGTAAATCCTTTTTAATTTCTTTAGAGACATCTAATAAGCTCCTAACTTTTATTTCAGCTGAATACATACCACGAGCTCTATCAAATAGGTTATGAGCTTCATCTACCATGATAAGATATTTCTCTCGACCCTTTTGTTCAAAAAAGCGTCTTAGGTATACCCTTGGATCAAATATATAATTGTAATCACAAATTATAAGATCGCATGAAAGAGATAAATCGAGACTTAGCTCAAAGGGGCAAATGCCGTAACGCAAGCCTGCTCGTGTTATTTCTTCTCTTGGGAAGAAGTCCCACCCTTTTAAAAGCTCTTTTACAACCTTTCTGGAGCGGGACATATACCCTAAAATGTATGGACATTTATCGGGTCTACAATCCTTAACTTGATTAAGGCACATTTTATCTTTGGCAGTTAGTGTAATAACCTTCAGCCTTACGTCCTGTTCTTTCAAAAGCTTGTACGCTGTTTCAGCGATTCCTCTAGTGGTTGTCTTGGCAGTTGCATAAAAGAGCCTGTCTAACTTACCTTCGGCTAGAGACTTTATTGCAGGATATAGCACGCCCATGGTTTTCCCAATTCCTGTAGGTGCCTGAGCAAATAACCTTTTACTATCCTCAATACATTTATACACATTGTATGCTAAGAGCTTTTGGCCTATACGGTAGGCAGGATAGGGAAAGGAAATGCTCTTTATGGAGTTATCTCTTGTTTCTTTCCAGTCTTGCTGTGATAAAGCCCAAGATATATAGGGGTAGATTAATGTCTTAATAAACCGTCCAAGCTTTTCTTTGGTAAAGACTCTATCAAAAGATTTTTGTTCTTCGTTATCCCTATTATAGTATGTGAGGCGTACAGTAACTTTTTCTATGTCCTCAACCTGAGTGAGCATAAAGGCATAACATTTAGCCTGAGCCCAGTGAGAATTACTGTAAGCTTCATGGATTTCGGAAAGAGGGGTAGCGCAAGTCTTTATTTCGTGGACTATTATCTTATCATCTAAACGCCAAACTCCATCGGCTCTACCATTTATATCAACAACAAACCCTAAAGCCTCTACAGAGCTTGAAAGTGTAACCTCAGAAGTATAATTACCCTCTTCTCGGTTAATAGCTTGTATTTTTGCATGTGCTAAGCTGCCCTCATATGCTAGGCGATAGGAGGAAAAGCTCCATTTTGAATCGTCTTTTACAGAGAAAGCCACAAGATCCCTAACCGAGGCCTTAATGTGCACGGGAATATCATCTTTTAATTCAGGGGTTATGGATACTGAGTCGTCCTTATCTAGCAAAGTATACTCCTTTATTATATAAATAAACGGATAAACCTAAGGGAGAACATATGTTTATTTTTTTAGTTTACTTCATATAAACACTTAGGTCAAATGTAAAGAAAAGAAGAATATTATAGATGGAAGTATATTACAATAAATTTTAGGCTATAAAATGGTATTATAGATATAATTGATTGCTTAGTCACCAGATATTTTAGAGCCGCTATGGAGGAATATAGGATAATTATGAGTAAAAAATATATAAGACGAACACTTGCACTTTTATTGGTACTGGTTTTGGCTATTAATTTAGCAAGCTGTGGAAATAAGCTGCCAGAACAGACTGAATCACCCTCGCCGGGTGTTACGACTAGCCCTGGCACATCTGATATTATGGCTGATGTTCCTGCTAATAGATATGATGCGTCTAAAACTGCGAGGACAGGTAATAATGAAACAAATCCTCTGATTTTATCCACAGGAGCGCTAGACAGTAAGTTTAGTCCATT
>CAYMAE010000033.1:0-2883 GCA_964388375.1 uncultured Ruminiclostridium sp. | reverse complement strand
GCAGATGGCTCAATGCTAATAAACCCTGCTCAAGGGATTGCATCAGCTGAGCAACAAGCCTTCTGGAGCAATTTTGATAAAGCAGGTGAAAACTTTTCTCAAGCGATTATAGATTTTGTTAATACAAATTATGCTAGATATATCCCTAATTTCTTTTCCCCTTACACAGCTGAGCAGATTTCGGCTAACCCCAGTATGCAAGCAGCGTTTGCCATGGTTATGTGGAAATATGGCTCACTTAGCGAAGTTGGAATTTTTGAAGATGCCATGGGAAAAGCCTATGACCTAGCAAAGGACAAGATAGATGCAAAGGTATTTTGGTCTAATATTGTGGATGCGCATGGTTATGATTTAGGTGATGATGCAATAAATTCTGAGAGGGCTAACAATCTTACAATTCAGGATTATGTAAAATCATTATATATCAAAGATGAAGGTAAGGTAGAAGGCGGCGTACAGAATATAAGTGGTATTACATCAGGAAAGATGGATTGTGACGACGGCGTTGAAAGAGAATATATAAAGATAGTTCTTGATGCAATAGACCCAACAGCCATATACAAGATGGACATTTTTGCTGCTCCCCTTCACTATTATACTGAGGGCTATACCGGCACACTAAATGAAAATGGAGTTGACCTGGATAATAAAGAGTTTATGGACTTTTTGAAGACTAGGAATGATAAGCCCCTAGGAGCTGGACCATACATTTTCCAGGATTATAAGAGCAATGTTGTAGCATATACTGCAAACGATAGCTTTCTTTTAGGCTCTCCGAAAATAAAGACATTGCATTATCAGGAGGTTTCAATAGGTAATGAGCTTGATGCATTAAAGTCTGTGACAACCCACTTTTCCAATCCTGCAGCGAGTATGACAATAGTTAATGATATTAGCGCAGGAGAAGGAGATTATGCAAAGTTAAACTATGTTTTATCCGATAATAACAGCTATGGATATATAGGGATTCAAGGCCAAGCCATTCCTGAAATTAAGGTAAGAAAGGCAATTGCACATGCTTGTAATGTTCAATTAGCAGTTGATAATCACTACCAAGAGCTTGCAAGTGCAAACTATCGTACAATGTCCAAGGTTCTTTGGGCATATCCCGATAATCCTGAGAATTTATTTCCCTATGATGAAACAGGTAAGACCTCTAAAGACCTATTTATAGATGCTGGATACAAATACGATGAAGAAAAGAACATTATGACTTATCCCGAGGGGCATGAAAAATCAGGTCAACAGGTTACCTTTAAGTTTACATTACCTACAAAAGATGCTAATACTCATCCGGCTAGCTCAATTTTTATAGATACCAAGAAGGTTTTAGCTAAGATTGGTGTTAAAGTTAATATTGAATCAGATGATAACCTATTAAGCAAGCTTACCACAGCATATGACTCAGGTATTCAGGTTTGGGCATCTGCAAGGGGGAGCGGAGGATTTGACCCTGATATGTTCCCAATATGGTACTCGGATTCTAGAGTTAATCATAGCAATGCCCCATCAACTATCGGACTTCACTATCTATTTAAGAATGGCTCCGATGAACAGAAGTCTATGTTAGCTGAGCTTAATAAGCTTATTATTGAAGGGCGTTCAGCAGTTAATAAAGAAGAGCGTAAATCCATCTATGAAAAGGCTTTAGAACTTTCTACAGGGTTAGCTGTTGAGATACCAACATTTCAAAGAAAGAATATGTATGTGTATAATAAAGAGGTAATAAATGAGTCATCCTTATTAAGTGGTGATGATATAACTTCTTTTCAAGGCCCACTAAGCTATATATGGAATGTCGAGCTAAATTAGCTAATTTAGTGGATCGCTAATATATTGCTCAAGATTCATAACATAGTATTCCTCATATGTTAGAGCGCTGTTATAAATCTCGGTTGCCAGCTCCACCCCTAAATATCTTAGGTGCCAAGGTTCAAATAAGTAGCCTGTTATGTTTTCTTTGCCTTCTGGATATCGGAGAATAAAGCCATAATTATGAGCGTTATCCTTATACCATAAATACTCTTTTGAAGTTTCAACAGTATAGTTGTTTTTGATAACATCAATTGCCAATCCGGTATGGTGCTCACTATGGCCACCACGAGAGTTGAGACTATCAACATCCTCAATTGTTCTTCCTGAGTCTACTTTGTTATTCCAGATATTATGCTGAAGACTAATGCTCCTGTATGTTCCGTAAGCGGTGATGTTAAGGCCTAGCTCCTTAGCATCATAATGCATCCTTTCAAAAGCCTCTTTTGCATCCTTCTGAAGATACTGATTTGATACTCCTGGTGCGCACATCGAAGATGGGATTTCGATTAATTCAGGCTCAAAGTCATCAGGTAGCTTTTGATATTTATTTACTAACACTGTAGTAGAGAATGGTTCGTCTATCAAATGAATAATCGAATAAAAGGGTTTGTCCAGCCCAATGTTTACATAGCTGATTGCCTTTTTATAGTCATATTCAGGATTCAATTCTTTAAAAGCTATATATCTATCTATCAATTCGGGCTTAAAAAAGCTAAGTGCTTGGTATTCTGCCGGAATGGCAACCTCTGGGTTTTGGGCTGAAGGAGTCACTGGAGTAACCGTAGCCTCGGCCGAAGCGGTAGGCGTACTATTAGTAATCGGATTAAACTCATCCGCATCATTATTAATTTGTGGTACAAGTACAACTAACAAAATTAAAGCTATAAGTAATAATATGAGTTTTTTCATTTTACCTCCAGATTATGGTCTAAATACCTTGATGATTAAAAGTGAAGAATATCTATCGATATTATACTCTCTAAAGGGAATGATTACAATTTAGTGATGATGGAAAATTAAGGCCCTTTCTTTTTTCAAATTCAGGACGTGCGGTCTATGTATTTATTT
>CAYMAE010000032.1:0-26268 GCA_964388375.1 uncultured Ruminiclostridium sp. | reverse complement strand
TATTTAAGCTTAAGACTTTAAAAGAATGGAGTAATAAAGTATAATTCAATAGTGAACCAAAATGATTTTTATTCGTCATATTAAGTGAAGGATGGAGGAAGATGACTTGACTCCTTCAGAAACAAACAAAGAAATAACCCGTTTAGTAGAGGAATACGGTGATGATGTTCTAAGGATAGCGACGGTAATCTTAAGGTCGAAGGAACTAGCTGAGGATGTGTATCAGGAGACCTTTCTCCGTGCAGTTCGTTCGTTTTCGAACTTTCGTAAAGAGAGTAGCGAAAAAACCTGGCTAATAAGCATTGCTGTTAATATTTGTAGAGATTATATGCGAAGTGCTTGGAAAAGGCGTGTGGTGGTAACAGAGGACTTTCCTACATATGCAAATGATGTTACTACCGAAGAAATTGTTGAGAAAAAAAGCCAAAAACAGCAAGTTGTTAAAGCAATTATGAATCTACCGGATAAATATAGAGAAATCATCCATCTTTTTTATTATCAAGAGTTGGGTGTTAAAGATATTGCAAAGATGTTAAAGCTACCTAGCGGTACTGTAAAAAGTAGGCTTTTCAAAGCAAGAGCCCTACTTTACGATATGATTGGAGGCGAGGCTCATGGCTAAATCATTTGATAAAAGTATGATAACTGAAAATGACGAATTAATAAGATTAGCTTTAATGACAGAGCTCTCGAGCATAGCTGCCTCTAAAAGGCTTGCTTGTGATACTATTTCTAAATGCAAGACCGAAATTGAAAAAATGGAGTCCACTAAATCAAAAAGTAAACTTTTCTCCTTAAAAATGGTTAAATTTGGGGCCCCGTTAGCTGCAGGAGCCTTGGCTCTAGTACTTGTATTTACAGTACCTGGGATGTTTGATTCTAATATGTCTGCTGAGTCAAGTCCTTTAGATGTGGGACTACTTAGCACAGGTAATGCTGCTAAAGAAGCTTCGCCTGAATTTTATGCTGCCCCAAGCAGCTTACCTCCCCAAACTCTTAATGGGGTAGGAGAGCCTTTTAATAACGCGTCTGAACCTTCTGAAAATAATGATCAAAGTGAATTAGGTGCTTTTTTTACCCGTAGTGATGATGCTAATGATTCTGGGCGATTGAAGATAGAATCTATGCAGCAACAGACTCCAAATGATTTTTCTGTTTTATTAGGCAATCTATTTATTTCATTAGATCATAGTGGGACAGATGATTTTCTTTCTGAATTGCTAATTAGTGTCTTAGGCCCTGCAAATAGTGAATCTTCTGATACATCTAAAGGTATTACTATAAAAACATTTGAATATGATGGCTTAACAGCTGTTGTTACAGGTGCTGAAACATATTCAATAAGTAGCATTGAGATTACGAATGAGAACTATACTACCTTTAGAGGAATCACCGTAGGCATGTCAGTCGAAAACTTAAGTTCGAATTACGATAGTATATCTCTTGACGGCTATACTGATTCCAATAATTGTGCTTATTTATTTGAAGAGAATTCTCATTTTATTAGATTTGAAGTTAAGGAAGGCCTTATCACAAGTATAAAGTATTATTCAGAGAATGAATAATACTTCAGGAGTAAAAGTGAGAATAAAACAATTGGCATAGCTGGATTTACGCTATGCCATTTTTTCATACCTGTATATCAGTATTTAATGCTTCTTATCTGGCTTTACTTATTAGAACACATATCATACCATTATCAAATAATAATTAATAACAATCTTTATGAAAACCATCTTTTGACAGTAAAAATATAGATTATAATTAATGAGGGCAGGGTATGGCTGATTGTAATTGATCTATTGCATTGAAATTTATAGCTTTAGTAAGATTTCATAGGAGTATAGAACAAAAATTTTTATTTGTTTGTCATATTTTGTTTGTATTAATCGTTTTATTGTTGAAGGCCTTTAAATAATAGTCCAGAGAGGGCGTGATATAGATTGACGGATTGTGAGTTTACTGGAAAAGTAAATACCTATAAGAATATGATTTTCCGGCTGGCATTGAACTACCTTAAGAATGTACAGAGATCTGAGGATGTAACCCAGGAAGTATTTATTAAGCTATATAAGTATAAGAAAGAATTTGAGACAGCAGAGGATGAAAAAGCTTGGTTAATTCGTGTGACGATTAACGCCTCTAAGGATGTGCTTAGGTCAGCATGGATAAAACGAACAGTTCCCATAGTCGAGGATATCGTATTTGAGCAGGAGGAACAGAGCAATTTATTCTATGCCATTCATAAATTGGGCAAAAAATATAGATCTGTTATACATCTTTATTATTATGAGGATTATTCTATTAAGGAGATTTCTCAAATTTTAGGCATAAGAGAAACAGCAATACAAACCAGACTGTATAGGGCCAGAAAGCAGCTAGAGCAAATATTAAGTCGTGATGAGTGTATATATAACTACGATTAAAAAGGAGAGGGTTATATGAAACAGGAGTATACGAGTGCAGATATAACTATGATAAAAAGGAGAGAGTTTATATGAAACAGGAGTATAAGGATACATTTGACCAGTTATCAATTAGCGATAAGGCAAATGAAAAGCTTCATAAGATTCCATCTGAGATTTCATGTTCTAAGACTAGTAAGAGCCCAACTATTATGAAATGGGCATATGCTTTATTGATTATTGTTATAATTTCAGTTCCAACTATTACAGTTTTAGCCACTAACGGTGTAGATATTAGTGCTGTTTTTAGACATATATTTGGAGAAAAGGTTGATTTAATCCAGGATAATATGAGTAACCCAGAAGTTAATATACTGTCAAATACTTATGAAAATATTGACATAGACATTACTGGTATAGCGGGAGATAATAAACTCTTATATATTACTATGGATATTACTAAGAAGGATGGTAGTAATTTTAATCAAACCAATCAAGAATTTAGTGATATATATTTTAACTTAATGGAATTAGATGATAAGCTTATGAATAGTTATAATGAAAAGCTTGATTTTAACTTTGACCAGTCTAGCTCATGCTGTTTCATGCCTATTCCAAATGACGATATTAATGGTAATAAGCTGTCCTTTGCTTTTGTTATAAATATAGAGACAGAAATAGAAGGACACAAATACTTTATCCCTGGTGAGACATATTATCTGAAACTAAGTAATTATGATTCAAATGATGAGTTTGGTAAGGGAGCATGGGAGGGTGAATTTGTAGCAAATTATAAGGAAGCAGAATCAATGAACTTAGTGGTGAATCAAACTGCTCAACTTCCTAGGTGGGGCACAGATGATGACTATATTATGTCTACAGAAATGTTGATTACTAGTATAGAATTATCCCCATTTGCTTTAAGATTTACATGTGAAAATGATTTTACTAATAGGGATCATGATTATTGGTATAAGATTTATTTTGAGATGGAGGATGGCAGTATAATCGGAGTAGATTCATATGAAAAGAAAATGAATTATTTGCTATCAGATAGCAATAAGTTAGGACATATCTCAGGAGCAGGACTACTACAAGGACCCTATAAGCGATGGTGGGTTTTTAGTGAACCCCTTGATGTATCAAAGGTAAGAACTATAAATATAGGCGATTTATCAATTGATTTTGATAATGATTAGAGCATAAGTACACCTACTGTGATTAGTTTTTTATAATCACAGTAGGTTTTTTTTAAGTATGTTTAAAATTATAATTAATAATCCCGATCAAACACGACGAATTTAACTTCTCTATAAGAAATTATAGAGAAAGCTTTTTCATTGCTGTCGGGATTAGTATCATCAGGGGGCTATAACACATAAAATATAAGAATCATCAAGTTTAAGTACCGGGGATTCAGTACTGTTAAAATGAATGACACCTATTTCTTCAACATAGTTATAGTAAGCATCATATAGATTTTTTTGGATTGAAGTTAAAAAAAGGGTTGACAAGTTAGTCTAACCTCATGTAATATAATAAATGCAGTTCAAAAAGAGCTGAACATACGGTTATGGGAGAATACCCAAGTGGCCAAAGGGGGCAGACTGTAAATCTGTTGTCAGTGACTTCGGTGGTTCAAATCCACCTTCTCCCACCAGAAAGACTGTCGAATTTTGTCGACAGTCTTTTTATATTTTTATGGAAATAAAAAGCAATAAATGATATTATTAAATCAAAGATTGTAAATATAATAAAAAGGAAACGATTATACTATGGCATTTATTGAATTACAAGATAGGGAACAGTCCAAAGCAGTTATTATGATATTTGCCGAGGGGACAGTACTAAAACCAAAATCAATATTTTCTCTTTACAATCACAAATCATATGTTCCGATTGGTAATGCAAGTGCACTTATTGATAAATGGCATAAGCAAGGGGCTAAAATTGTTTATTGCACCTCTCTTAAAGGCAAGCAGGCAGAGGATATAGCAGAACTTCTTACTAAATTCGGATTTTGCGGAACGAGACTATACTATCGGGGTGAAAAGCAGAAATATAAAGATATTATCGAATTAGTAAAACCAAATTATTTGATTGAAGATGATTGCAAAAGCATAGGCGGTAAATGGCAAATGTGCATTACCTATGTTGCACCGAATATCAAGAATGACATTTGTTCTATCGTTGTAAAAGAGTTTTGTGGAATTGATGAAGTGGCAATAAGGATTTAAGTCTATGAACATTATGAGCATAATATTCACAAATACTCTGCATCTTTTTCGTTACCTCTTTACATAATGGACAAATCTTGTTTATCAGGATTTGTCCGTTTTTTATTCGCTATAATAATTACAAAGAACCGATATATTCTATTATTAAAATTAATGCTTCCGCATACCATCAATCTCAGAAATTAAACTATCCACCCAATCAGCATACTCTGGTCCCGCCATTTTAGACAATAATAGTTCTTCCCTAGCAGATGAGTATTCTCCCATGTCATAATATAAAATTCCTAATAAATAATGACCGGTTGATGGGTGTGTGTCAACTAGTTGTTCAGCATGTTCTATACTTTCTTCCCATTTTTCTTGCATAGCTTCGGCTATTGATAGACCCCACAGAGTTTCTGCCTTGACTCCATCATTGATAGAGTTTATTTTAAGTATGTCTTCTGCAGTTTTCTCAGCATCTACCCAATTTTCTTCAACATTATAATTGGTTAAATCATCGAGCATAGTGAAAACACGGTTCATTGGAGCATAAAAGCCGTAGATCAAGACTCCGAGAGCAATAAAAATAGCAACAAAAAGTGCTCTAGTCCCTGAAAGCCAAATTTTTTTTGTTTTATTTTGATTTGCATTATAGAATGTACCTGTGATCAAAAAGCCACCAATTAAACCTCCGATATGGGCATAGTTGTCGATTCCGACGTTTGTAAATCCTAATGCAAGGTTAATCCCGATAATCGTTACAAGGTTTATTCCAAGCGAAGTTTGAAGTAATGCAGGTCTTCTATATATGATGTATAACATCGCTCCCATTAGACCGAATATTGCACCAGAGGCTCCGACTGAAGGACTGGCCGAAAACGCAAAGCTTGCAATACTGCCCATGAGGCCTGAGAATAGATAAATGACTGTAAACCTTTTTGGACCAAAGAATAGCTCGGTTTGAGTACCTAAATAAAAAAGCGAATAGCTATTTGCTCCAAGATGAAGAAGCCCTGCATGTAAAAATATAGGGGTAATAAAGCGCCAAAATTCGCCTTGAAGAATTAGTGCATTAATTTTTGCTCCGTAGGTTACTAATAGACTATCATAAGAATCAGCAGAAAAAAGTGAAACAGCATTTATAAGTAGCCATACCAATATATTAATTGCAATCAAGATATATGTGAGTATAGGACGCTGCTTAGGTGAAACATTATTGTTTTCATTGATATTTACTTGATTTTGATTATTCTCTTTATTAGGATAAATAGACTCTTCCATGCTCCCTCCCGTTGTTTATAAGCTTATACATTACCATATTTAACTTTACTGTATATTAAAATGTGTTCTACTGCAAGATTAATTCGATGCCACTTAATTCGTTTGCTTATATGCACTAAGAGGATGGCTTTTGAGTTGGAACCATTCTCTTGACAATCGTGGTATAATTATTCAAAGAAATAATGGCGTAAAATCATTGTATGCATGACGGATGATGGTTATCAATTCTCTTTTTAATTTACATGATTTATATTGTTATTCGGAGGAAGTTTGTGACAAAGCTACTTGTTTACTTTAAAGGATACATTAAAGAAAGTATACTAGCACCACTTTTTAAGTTACTGGAAGCTACTCTTGAGCTTTTTGTTCCTCTTTTAATTGCTGCAATTATTGATATAGGCATTGCAAACAATGACAAGGCATATATTATTAAAATGTGCCTTATATTAATAGGGCTTGGCATTGTTGGGCTTGTGTTTTCTATTACAGCTCAATACTTTGCTGCAAAAGCTGCAGTAGGATTTGTCAAAAAACTAAAACATAAGTTGTTTTCTCATATTCAAGGCTTCTCATTTACAGAGCTTGATTTAGTCGGTACTCCTACATTGGTTACAAGATTGACAAGCGATATGAATCAATTACAAACTGGGGTAAATCTTACCCTGAGGCTTTTGTTGCGCTCACCCTTTGTTGTAATTGGTGCAATGGTTATGGCCTTTACCATCGATGTGAAATCAGCTTTAATATTTGCTGTTGCAATTCCCATACTTTCTGTAGTTGTGTTTGGAATAATGGTATGGTGTATTCCTCTATATAAAAAGGTTCAGGAAAGACTCGATAAAGTATTAGGCATAACACGAGAAAATCTTACTGGAGTTCGTGTAATAAGGGCTTTTTGCAAGGAAGAAGATGAAATAAAGGGTTTTGAAGACAAGAATGAAGATCTGACAAGGATACAAAAGTATGTTGGTAGTATTTCTTCATTACTAAACCCAATAACATTTTTGATTATTAATCTGGCAATCATTGCACTTATATATACGGGTGGAATACAAGTAGAAGCAGGAATTATAAGCCAAGGCGCGGTCGTAGCATTGTATAATTATATGTCTCAAATCCTAGTTGAGCTAATTAAGCTTGCTAATCTTATAATTACCATTACAAAATCAGTTGCAAGCGGTAATCGCATTCAAGAGGTTTTAGAGATTAAAACCGGTTTAGAGTCTCAATCAAATCTAGAAATGAAACCAGTTATTTATCCTATGTCTGATTATCCGAAGTCTGATTTAATAACAAACACTGATCTAGAAACTTTTAGAGATATTGAGGCGCCATCAGATTTGCAGATGAAGCCTAATCTAAAAACAAAGCCTGATCAGGGGACAACGCCTCCAAATCTAAAACAAGCAAAGACAATTCACGAGAGTGTTAAAACCGATATTATTGTTGAATTTGATAATGTTCATCTTAGATATAAAAATGCTGGGGGAGCTTCTTTAAAGGATATTAGTTTTACTGTAATGCGAGGAGAGACTATTGGGATTATAGGGGGGACAGGCTCGGGTAAGTCATCTCTTGTAAACATGATTCCACGCTTTTATGATGCGACACAAGGTCAAATACTTGTAAATGGCATTAATATTGCAGATTATGGGGTAGAGCTTTTACGAGAGAAAATTGGGATCGTTCCCCAAAAAGCTGTATTATTCAAAGGTTCGGTAAGAGATAATATCAAATGGGGCAGAAACAATGCGTCTGATGAAGAAATCTATGAAGCGCTTTCTATCGCCCAAGTAAAGGATGTTGTGGATTCAAAGGGAGGCTTGGATTTTGAAATCGAGCAGGGGGGAAGGAACCTTTCGGGTGGCCAAAAACAGAGGCTTACCATAGCAAGAGCCATAGTTAAAAAAGCTGAGATTTTTATTTTAGATGATAGCAGCTCCGCTCTTGATTATGCCACTGATGCAGCTTTACGCAAAGCTATCAGTAGTATGCCACATTTGCCAACTATATTTATAGTATCTCAGAGGACTGCATCCATTCAACATGCAAATAAAATTATTGTACTTGATGATGGAATAATGGTTGGACATGCTAATCATGATGAACTTCTAAAATCCTGCCAAGTATACCGTGAAATCTATAATTCACAGTTTACAAAGGAGGGAATAATAGCTTGATAAAAACTGGTAAGAAGTCAACCTTAAATAAAGGTACTATTACAAAAGTTATTCAATATATAAAAAGCTATAATATTTTGCTATTACTCTCAATTATACTCGCTACCATTACAGTTTCTTTGACCCTGTATATTCCTATACTAGTAGGTAATGCTATTGACTTAATTATAGGTAAGGGTGAAGTGGACTTCACTGGCGTTTTGAATATAGTATTTAAAATAGGCATAGTTGCAGGAATCGCTGCTCTTTTACAATGGTTAATGAACATAGTAAATAATAGAATCACCTTCCATGTAGTAAGAGATATCCGTGAAGAGGCTTTTAGAAAAATTCAAATATTGCCTCTTAAATATATAGACATGCACTCCTATGGAGAAATAGTAAGCCGTGTAATTGCAGATGTCGATCAGTTTGCTGATGGTCTTCTTATGGGATTTACTCAGTTGTTTACGGGTATTGTTACTATATTAGGAACCTTATTATTCATGATATCTATCAGCGGGAAGATTACTATTTTTGTTGTTATATTAACACCTTTATCTTTATTCATTGCAAAATTTATAGCGACTAGAACTTTTAGTATGTTTAAACGACAGTCAGAAATTAGGGCTGAGCAAACAGCTTTTATAGATGAAATGATTAGTAATCAAAAGGTTGTGCAGGCTTTTACTCATGAAGATGAAAATCAAAATGAGTTTGACAAGGTAAATGAAGAGCTCGAAAAGTGCTCATTAAGAGCTATATTTTACTCGTCTATTACTAATCCGAGCACACGCTTTATAAACAGTGTTGTTTATGCTGCTGTTGGCCTAACTGGTGCTTTGGCTGCTGTTAGTGGAGGTATTACAGTAGGAGGGTTAGCCAGCTTTTTAAGCTATGCAAATCAGTATACAAAGCCGTTTAATGAGATTTCTGGAGTTATAACAGAGCTTCAAAATGCTCTTGCTTGTGCTACCAGAATTTTTGAGCTAATAGAAGAAGAACCTCAAATTCCAGACGCAGATGATGCGGATGTATTAAATGACGCAAGCGGGCAAATTAGTATAGAAAATGTGAACTTTTCTTATACATCTGATAGAAAGCTTATTGAAAAATTAAATCTTAATGTTAAACCAGGGCAGAGGGTTGCTATTGTAGGACCTACCGGAAGCGGTAAAACCACTATAATCAATCTACTTATGCGTTTTTATGATGTGAACAATGGCCAAATTAAAGTAGATGATATGGACATTCGTGGTATTACAAGAAAAAGCCTTAGAAGTAGTTTTGGAATGGTTTTGCAGGATACATGGCTTAGAACAGGGACAATCCGAGAAAATATAATCATTGGAAAACCCAATGCTACTGAGGAAGAAATAATTGATGCTGCAAAGGCGGCTCATGCCCATAGTTTTATCAAGCGTCTTCCAAATGGGTACGATACTATTATTAATGAGGGTGGAGGAAGTCTTTCACAAGGCGAAAAACAACTTCTTTGCATTACCCGTGTTATGCTTTGTTTGCCTCCAATGCTAATTCTTGATGAGGCCACCTCATCAATTGACACTCGTTCTGAGCTAATAATCCAAGAGGCATTTGCTAAGCTTATGCATGACAAGACCAGTTTTATTGTAGCACACAGGCTTTCAACAATCAGAGAAGCCGATGTAATACTAGTTTTGAAAGATGGCTCCATAATTGAACAAGGCGAACATGACGAATTACTTGAGAAAAAAGGCTTCTATGCAAAGCTTTATAATAGTCAGTTCACTAGCTAGACGAGATTATAGGGACGTTAAAATATAATAAGAATAAATTGTAAAAATATGATAGTATATATAAAGCAAGTTGTAAATTGAATTTTTGGAGGAGCCATATGCTTACCGTGTTTAAAAAAAGACCATCAATTGTAGTAGAGGCACAAAAAGCACGCTTTAAACCACACTTTTTAATTCAGACACTTATTTTTATAGTTATATTTTTCATAACACAAGTACTATTAGGTCTACCATTAGGTATCTATAGTGCATTGTTGGCTGTGAGGGACAGTCTAACGGGAAATCTTACTTTAGATTCGACGGGAGGACCTTCAGCTGAATACCTTACTCAGTTGCAAAATGATTTGCTAGTTCCTTCGTTGATATTAACACTCATTGTTACAATAGTTGCAATTATATATTGTAGAGTAATTGAAAAGCGTAGCCTTTCATCTATGGGTTTCGTTAGAAAGAAAGCTTTTACCGATTATATTGTCGGTGCAGGTTTAGGTTTTTTAATGCTTGGACTTGCGTTGCTTATATCATTCTTATGTGGAACTGTAAAATATGAAGGATTTGTTTTAGGAGATGGCATTGGGTTGTTACTTCTATTCTTATTAGGCTTTTTGATTCAGGGTATGAGCGAAGAAGTTCTAGTCAGGGGATATTATATGATATCTGTTGCAGCTAAAAATTCACTACTATTAGCAGTAATTTCTAACTCAGTAATTTTTGCATTATTACATATTTTGAATGATGGAATAGGTATATTACCTCTTATTAATCTGGCATTGTTTGGGGCTTTCGCTTCTATATATGCGCTTAAATCAAATAGTATATGGGGTGTATGTGCGCTTCACAGCATATGGAATTTTGCCCAAGGTAATATATTTGGAATCAAAGTAAGCGGTATTGACACACAAGTATCACTCTTTTCATTTAGTCTAAATGAATCGGGCTCTATAATTAACGGTGGTGCATTTGGCTTGGAAGGCGGACTTGCCGTTAGTGTTGTATTGGTATTAGGTATAATTATTCTTCTGACAATGGAGGGAAGAGGACTCAATTACGATGTTTCAAATGAAGACCAAAACAATAATGACCAGGTTTCGGTTTCGGTAACGGAATAAACGGATATGCTATAAGCCATATTATATTAAAATAATAAAAGAGGGTTAAGTCCATACGGCTTAACCCTTCATATTTAATCTATAACTGTTTGGTAAATAGGATGTTTCTACAAACGTTAAATGATTTAGTATGTTTCCACAAACAACTCAAAATGAGCTTGGGGGTGGTCACAGGCAGGACATAATTCTGGCGCTTCATCGCCTTCGTGAATGTATCCGCAATTACCGCATTTCCAGAACACTTTGCCATCCTTTTTAAATACTGTACCATCTTCAATGTTCTTAGCTAATTTATTAAAGCGTGTTTCGTGTTTTTCCTCTGCAGAGGCGATACTTCTATAAACTTGAGCAATCTCTGGGAATCCTTCTTCATCCGCAATATCAGCAAATTTAGGATATAGAAGGCTCCATTCTTCGTTTTCTCCATTGGCAGCATATTTTAGATTATCTAAAGTAGAGCCCTGAGCAACGGGGAAGCCAGCCTGGATTTCTATGTTTTGAGGTATATTTCCTTCAAAGCCAGCAAGTAGGAATTTATAGAATCGCTTTGCATGCTCCCTTTCGTTATCAGCGGTTTCATTGAATATATTTCTAATTTGCTTATAACCCTCTTTATCTGCTACTGAAGCATAGGTATTATATCGGTTCCTAGCCTGAGATTCACCGGCAAATGATTGTAATAAATTCACAGCTGTTTTTGTTCCTTTTAAACTTTTCATTTTTTTACCCTCCTATAATGATTACTATATATTATTTTACCAAAGAGTATATTTTTAAACAAGTTAACAGGTAATAAATCGTTGTAATATTACGACGACATCATATAATAGCTTATTTATGGAGAATGACTTATTTAGAATTTTTTCATATACAAGAGAAGCATTAGTATTTACTAAATTAAAAGTAACTTTATATAGTTAAGTTATATGTTAAAATAGATAAGTAAATCGTAGTTTTGGAGGTTATGACCCATGCCTTATGATATTGCAATAATTGGTGCAGGGCCAGCAGGAGTAACTCTTGCAAGTTTTTTAAATAAAAATTATAAAGTACTTCTTATGGATAGAAGAGATTTAGTGGACCGAGAAAATGAGAAAACGAAATGTTGTGGTGGCCTTTTAGCACCAGATGCACAGCAAATGCTAGGCAAAATGGGGTTAGCGGTCCCTTCTAAGATTTTGGTTGACCCTCAAATATTCTTAGTACGAACCATTGATTTCGATAACAATCTAGAACGTTATTATCAGAGATTTTATTTTAATATGGATAGACATTATTTTGACAAATGGCTTTTATCATTATTACCAAATAATGTAGACATCGCTTTAGGCTGTAGATTCAACACTCTAAGCGAACATAGGGATGGCTATGAAATCGCTTTTATGCATGATAATAAAATTTTCACCGAAAAGGTCAAGCTCATAATAGGCGCAGATGGAGCTTGCTCTAGTGTGCGTAGGCAACTTTTTGGTGATAATGATACGCTGAAAAAATATATTAGCATCCAAGAATGGTTTGAAACCGATAAAAACACTCCTTATTATGGTGCGATTTTTGATAGTGAAATTACCGACTTTTATTCTTGGACTATTTCAAAGGATAATAGCTTTATTATTGGATCTGCTCTCGCGCCAAAAAAAGAAGCCAATCAAAAGTTTGAGCTTTTAAAAAGTAAGCTTAAGGAACATGGCTTTATTTATGGAGATTGTGTTAAAAGAGAAGGGGCTTATTTATTGCGTCCTAATAGAAAAGATATTATTACAGGGAATAATAACGCAGCACTTGTAGGTGAAGCGGGGGGATTTATAAGTCCAAGTTCTGCCGAGGGGATAAGCTTTGCCCTAAAAAGTGCATATGCTCTTGCCCAAAGTCTTGAAAATGGTATTGAAGGATTTCAAAAGCGATATAGAAAGGCTCTTTCGGCTGTCTTAAGATCTATTTCTATTAAGCAGGTCAAAGGTATAGCTATGTATAATAAGCATCTTAGAAATATTATAATGCGTACCGGTGTATTAAGTAGTAAAATAATAAAATAATTAATAAGAGCCAATACATAGCATTAAAGGCTTCGATGGTTTGGTTAATAATGAGACGAAGTATTACATTTTAAAGCGAGGTCCTTCGCGGTTCTCCATGTTTTTAAGTTCACTAATAATATATAGGGGACGGTCTTTTGCTTCATCATATATGCGGCCTATATACTCACCAATTATTCCGAGCATGAGCAGGACTATGCCGTTAAAGAATAGGCTGACTGCAATTAACGAAGCCCATCCTGACTGTACAGTTTCAGGAGCAAAGATTTTTTGTATTAATACAATAATCAGGTATATGAAGCTTAAACCAGATATTGTTGTTCCTAAATACGAAGCTATTTTTAAAGGTTTGTAGGAGAAGGACATTATACCGTCTGATGCAAGCTTTAACATCTTTTTAAGTGGATATTTAGTCTCTCCAGCAAATCGCTCGCTTCGCTCAAACTCAATGGCAGTTTGTTTAAAGCCTACCCAGCTCATAAGTCCTCTTACATAGCGGCTTCTTTCGGGAAGTTGCTTAAGTGCTTCACAAACCTTACGGTCAATTAATCTGAAATCACCGGTATCAACGGGAATATTTACATCAGTCATGCTGCGGAGTATTCTATAAAAGGCTTTGGCTGTAATCTTCTTAAATAGGGTTTCACCCTGGCGCGTCTTTCTTTTTCCATAAACAACATCATAGCCACTTCGCCATATCTTTATCATATCTGGAATAATCTCTGGTGGATCTTGCAGATCACCATCAATAATAACCATGCAATCACCTGCAGCATAGTCCATACCAGCTGTAATTGCTGTTTGATGGCCGAAGTTACGCGCAAAATCAATCATCTTAATTTTATTATTTTGGCTACATATTTCAGTTAGTATATCTCTTGTTTTATCTTTGCTTCCATCATTTATAAAAATAATCTCATAGGGTTCATTAAATTCTTCCATTACCTTGGTAAGTCTGCTGTAGGTTTCATTTATCACAGACTCCTCATTATACATTGGTACGATTACAGAACACAGTACTTTTTCCATGTTGAACCTCTTTCTTCGATAATATACAAATAAGTGTTTACTTTTTTGCCCCAGTTGATGAAATTTCAAAAAACATAAAGCCCTTTTGTGTAAAAGCTACTGCAAGCTCATTGTGATATCGAGCTTCTATTATTTTATACAATATACTATAAACTCTCAAGCATTTCATTTGCTGCTTTATTTCCTAGTCTTACGGCATAATTTAGGCCTCTGTCCTCAGGATAAATCTGGGGCATTGAAGCCAAATAAAGTCCTTCAACAGGAGTTTTTATGCTTGGTATCCTTTTACCATAATCTAAAGTTGTTACAGGTTGGGAGAATTCAGTTCGACTTAATGTCGTTTTCTTAACGCTTTTTTCATTAAAATTAGGAAAAATGCTTTTTAGTTTGTTAATAAACTCATCAATAATACTTTCATCGCTTGCTGAAAACATGGAGTCATTTACATCTAGATAACGTGAAAGATAGACTACGTGAGAGTTATATCCTTTAAGCCCTACTAGATTTGTGTGCTCAATAATAAGCACAAAAGGAAATCCATGCTGAGAAACTGTAATCCAATAATAGGGGGAAAGACTTTCGGTAAGTTCAAGCATTAGGCATATATTAGCCTTATATTTTATTTCATTTAGTTTTTTTGCATAATGTGATAAATCGCCTCTATATATATTTGTGAGGTTTTCAGGTGCATTGGTAAAGAGAACTTTGTCATAGAGTGCTTTACCTGTTGTGCTTTCAACTTCCAAAAGGCCCTGTTCTGTTTTAAAAATCGATTTAACTTCGGAACCGTAGAGTATTTTTCCTCCATGCTTATCAATTTCTTTAAGAATTGTGTCTATAACTAAGATAAAGCCTCCATCTAAATATCCAAGCATTTCTTTAGTAATATTTTTTCCTCTAGAAGAACCTCGTAGCTTAAACTTATTCCAAAGCCATGTTCCAGATACAACATCACTATCAATGTCAAATTTTGATTTTAACAACGGTTCCCATACCTTTTCATAGGCATCGTTTCCGGAACGTTTCCTTATCCATTCTTGAGCGGTAATAGACTCAAAAGGAATATAGTCCTTTATAAATTTAGATGTAAGCACTAACATCCCCATTCTAATTCTTGATATAAACGAAATGGGTCTAAATCTTACCAAATCAAGAGGGGAGGTGAACGGATATATTGTATCATCAACATATATAGCGTTCTTAGGTTCATACCATTTAAGAGATTTCGTAATCCCAAGTTCATCAATTAAACTTAGTATGTAATCATCACTAGTAAAAATATGATGGTAGAATCTATCAAGATTCTCATTGCCGACGTTTACAGATGATGCAAGACCTCCAGCATATATATTTTTTTCATATATTGTTACGTGGTGTCCTTTTTGTGAAAGTCTTAGAGTAGCTGTGACACCAGTCATACCACTACCCACTATAGCAATATTCATATTAGCACATCTCCAAATCATAGTAATTTTCAAGATAATAAAACTATTTATATATAACCTTTTTATAAAGTATAAAATTCCAGGATACTATAAAAAACATGATAAGAATCTTGGGTAGGTATAGGACTTGCCAAGAGCCTTCAGCAGTTATGGCAACAAGTATACTGCGTATCGCTGAGAACAAAAGAACATTTCCTACAATCAAATTGAAGAAAAATAAAATGGAATATAAAAATAGTTGGCGTTTAAAATTAGTCTTTGATCTAAAGGAAAAATATTTGTTTAATAAAAAGTTGATCCAGAAAATCACTGTATAAACTAATATATTGATTAGAATGTCGATAGTTCTATACATTCCCAGTTTATCTGCAATTTTTATATTAGATAATGAATAAATCAATGATTCATTTCCGGACAAAGCATTTCTAAGCACAACAAACAGTGTATATTCTATAGAAAAGGAAAAAAGCCCAACAAATATATATCGTAGAAATTGCGCAAGTGATTCAGGTGTGAATAGTTTCTTTATAATAGGTAGAGTACAAGCCCATTCGAGTAATTTCTTCATTTATATAATAACCTCCATATTACCACTCCCAGCGTGGTAACCACTGCAATAAAAGCAAACCAATACGGGGAACCTCTAGACCCGACAATAAAGGATAAAATAATATAAACATTGCTAAAAATACAATTAAGAATATTTTTGTAAGTTTTCTACTAATGAATTTCTTTTCTTCAAGATATCTAAATAAGAGTCCCACCATGATTATTAGAAAGGGAATACATGAAAAATAATGGTATATAAATGTGATTTTTCTTGGAGCAATCACCCAAGGTAAATACAATGATAGATAACCTATAACGGGAAAGAGCACCAGTTTGTTTTCGCCTATAAAATTCTTTTTCTTAAATATATTCTTTATAATGGACCAAAGCATTATAAAAAACGCGATAATACCTACCCAAAATAATAGAGGATGACCTAAACAAGCTATTGATGCACCCCAATTTTCGGGTAGTAATGCACCTTGATAGTAAAAAATCGGACGAATATTTAAGGGCCATTCAAACCAGGGTGATTGATAGGGGTGAACAGCCGTAACATTCTTGTGATAATCAAACATGTTTTTAAATGATTCTATTACAGTTTCCACAAGATTTCCTTCAGCATTATTATAGTTTATGGGAGCAAATGAAAGTACATATACTGCAAAAGGAATTATTATGAAAAAGAGTATACAGCAAACACAAGTAAGCCAAAAGTATTTAGTAGCCCAACCTTTAAGTTCTTTCTTTCTATATCTAGCAAATTCATATCCCCTTGATAAAAAGAATAATATGGCAAGGCCAAATGCCCCATATAGAGCTATCCATTTTGTAGAAGCACCCAAGCCTAGAGCAATGCCACAAAAGAGAAGGGGGATAAGAGATTTAAAGAATCCTCGTTCATAGGAATAAGAGTCGTAATAATCAAGCATAAAGTAATACATCAGCATTATAAAAAACAGCAAAAAGCTATCAGCTGTCCCTAATCTAGTTTGTGTGAAATGCATAAAGTCAAACATCATTAAAAAGGCACAGAAGAAAGCCCAGAAGGTATCTTTAAAGAATCTTTTCCCTATAAGGTACATAAGAGGAATGATTGCTGCACCGAATAAAGTCCCCATTATTCTCCATCCAAAGGGGGTCATACCAAAAATACTTATACCAAATGCAATTATTGTCTTTCCAAGAGGAGGGTGGGTGTTTTCATAGAGGATATCACGTTTCTCAAGCTGCTCAAGAGCCGTGCGAGGGAAATATACTTCGTCAAAATATGTGCCGTTTAAAACATTTGGACGATCGGGCACCAAGTGTTGTTCATCGAAAAGATTTTCAATGCTTGTTGAGGTTGGTTCAAATGAAATATTAAAATCTTTTATAAGATTGTCACCATTTAAAAAACCAATTTCACGGTATTCAGCTTTATAATATCTATCAATGTCATCCTCGTTATCGGGTTTATAATACTGGGCTGTAAATCTAAGTGCATTGGTTGTAACAGCGTCTTCGGTATAATGCCATCTAAATATTGATTTCATATTAATAGACGAATATGGTTCGAATTCTCCATCATTCATGGCTTCTATCTCTAATGAACCAAAGCAGCCCCAAGCATGTCCAAGACCGCCAAAGAGCATTATCTTATCAATGTAGACATCTTGGTCAAACTCCACAATAAAACTCTCGCCAACCTCTTTTGGTTCCCAACCTGTCTGTGGTGAATCAAAATTTCCTAAGTTTATTAAAGCAATTACTAAATAAATAGCAGTCATTAGAATCATAATTATGCAATCTTTTTTGGTGATTTTAGAGTTCATTTTACGCTCCTCTTATGTTCTCTTAAGTTCTTGAGGCTTTATAAAGAGTCTATAGCCATTATAAATTGATAAACTATATGTTAGCAACGTCAAAATTGAGACAATAATACCAATAGTATCCCAACGTGAAAGCCAGAATACACCATCAAAAGAGATTATGTATATATACAGTTGATTTAAATATACACAGATACTAATAAGGATTAGTGTAATTATATGCCTCTTTTCATAAAGCGCAGAGACAGTAATGAATATGATGGCTGGAAGTAAATATCTCTCGTGCATTTTTGTCATAAACAAGAAGGCTGTAAATAGCACCAGGAAAGAAGAATAAAAAACTGAATGTAATGAGGCCTTTTTCTTAATAAGACAGAATAAAGCAAAGATTAATCCTAATACCAGAAGGATCATACCCCATGCCATATAATTAATTCCTAAAAACGGCAGAGTATCAGATTGAACCTGTCCACCTAAAAGAAACCATATATTAAAAGCATTGGCTGTGCCGTAAGGATAGTCTTTTACACTTGTAAAGTATAAATCAAAGAGCCAATATATTTGATCCAAAAATCGTGGAAGCTTATTGGCGAGGGAAGTAGGATTATAAAAGGGAATTATTATGGCATAATAAACCAAAAGGCCAGAGAATAATAGTGTAACTCCACGAATTATTGATTTTTTATCAAAGTGGAAATCTTTAAAATATAGGTATAGAACGATAGGCAATAATAGTCCACTTTGCGGTTTGGTTAGAACTGCTACAAGAAATAATAATACAGCTAAATTATGTTTTTTATCCATAAATAGAAGGATTACACCAATTAACATGGTTGCCGTGATAGAATCAAATTGCCCCCAAACAGAAGAGTTAATAAATATGGCGGGATTAAGAAAATAAATAATCGATAAAATGAACCCCTCATCAGGACGATCTGCTTTTTTTGCAATAATCCAAATTAACCAAGCACCTAAAAGCTCAAAAAGAACTGACCAAAGCTTAATTAAATATACATGTACGGGTATTGGCAATGAAAAAGCCTGGACCAATTCACCAGTAAACCAAAGAAAATATTGATAAAATGGGGCGTATACCACATGAAATCCAGACGAACCATAGAACTCTGAAGGGCCGAATTGAGCTAGATAATTACTCCAAGCAACATAACCGCTCATATCTATGGGATAGGGCCTTATAAGCGTTATAAGTATACGGATAAAAATAGCAATAACTGTAATTGATATTAATTTTACAGTAGTTAATCTATATTTATTACTAGTTAAACTTGAATCAGCCATAATATTCCTCCATAAATTAGAAAAGTATTACCATATAACATTGTAAACCATAAAAGGGTAAAAAAAAAGCACCTGAGGATTTACTTATAAAATAATTGCGTCCTAAATATGGTGCTCTAAGATAATATGAACTTATATTCTACATATATAAAAGGAGGAATAAATAACTTCACTATTATTATACCATCTTAATCAATTAATTAATATTACTTTTAGGTTAAAAATATTAGAAATGGATTAGTATAATCCTTTTTAGCATTGATTTTAGAAAAACTAAGTGAATTGCATTTTTATGGTGTTTAGTTTATCATAGGTAGTATTATATTAAGTGATTTATACATACGGCGAATTCTGCTAGGGCAGTCTTTGCTGTGTTTCGGAGTGTAATTATGATTTTATATGAAAGTACAAGAAACAGTCAAGAAGCAATATCGTCTGCAGATGCTATAAAAAGAGGTATTTCACCTAGTGGAGGCCTTTACGTTCCTAAGAAGCTACCAAACATCTCGGTCGAAGAAATAGCTTCCATGGTCAATATGGATTATAAAGAACGCGCAGCTTTAATACTTAAGCTTTTTCTTACTGATTTCTCTGATGAAGAATTATCAGACTGTGTTAATAAGGCCTATACTAACAGCAAGTTTTCAAGTGAAGATATTGCCCCTGTTGTAGGTCTTAATGAGAATCTTTATATTTTAGAACTATGGCATGGGCCCACATGTGCGTTTAAGGATATGGCTCTTCAGATTTTGCCACATTTTCTTGTAAAGGCAATGCAAAAAACAGACGAGAAAAGTGAGATTATTATTCTTGTTGCTACATCAGGTGATACAGGCAAGGCTGCATTAGAAGGGTTTGCTAATGTTGAAGGGACTAGAATTATTGTCTTTTATCCTGAAAATGGTGTTAGTGAGATTCAAAAGTACCAGATGATTACTCAAACCGGAGAAAATGTTAAAGTTTTCGGTGTTAAGGGTAATTTCGATGATACTCAAACCGGTGTCAAGAAGATATTTACAGACGAAGACCTACTTTCCCGAATGGAGCAAGATGGTCTTAAATTCTCGTCTGCTAACTCAATTAACTGGGGCAGACTTGTACCACAGATTGTATATTATTTCTCTGCTTATGCTGACCTTATTAAGAAAGGGAAAATTAGTGTGGGCCAGAAAACTAATTTTGTTGTACCAACAGGTAATTTTGGTAATATATTAGCTGGTTATTATGCAAAGAGTATGGGTTTACCGGTAAATAAGTTTATATGCGCTTCAAATGATAATAATGTTCTTACTGATTTTATTAGAACTGGTCATTATGATAAGCGCCGTGAATTTATTAAGACAGTTTCCCCATCGATGGATATCCTTATTTCAAGTAATCTTGAGAGGCTTCTTTACGCACTTTCTGATAATGATGATACAAAAGTATCACAATGGATGAAAGAGCTTAATGAGGATGGACACTATGATGTTGGCACGGAGCTCTCTGATAAGATAAAGGCTGCTTTTTGGGCAGGTTGGTCAAATGAGGATGAAACATTAAAAACCATTGAATTAATGTATGAGGAAGACAATTATCTTCTTGATACACATACAGCTGTTGCGGTCGATGTTTATGATAAATATGTTATTACAACAGGCGACCTCACTCCATCAGTGGTAGTATCTACAGCTAGCCCATTTAAGTTTAATAATAGTGTTTGCAAAGCTCTTTTTGAGGAAGACAAGATTGAAGGTAAATCTGAATTTGAGCTTATTAATCTTTTATCTGAAAAAACTGGCTGGTCTATTCCAGAAGGTTTAAAGAATCTTGATAAAAAGACTGTGCTTCACAATTCAGTATGCGAAAAACATGATATGAAAGATGTTGTAATTAAAAACTTTTAATGGAGGATTAATGATATGGGTGAAATTATCCATAGTGTAAAACTATCAAAAATAATTGATGAATTATCGTTAGAAAAAATTTATTTTAAAGATGAACATAATGATATTAAAATAATGACTTCAGATATAAATCGCCCAGGCCTTCAGCTTGCAGGCTTTTATAAATATCTTGGTATCGATAGAATACAAATTATTGGCAAGGTAGAAATGACTTATCTTGACCAATTTGATAACGATAAAAGATATGAAAGGCTACATGGATTATTCTCATCAGGAGTACCATGTGTTGTTCTTGCAAGAGGGATAGAGCCATTTGATGAAATGATACAGGTGGCTGAGGAATGTGATATACCGTTTTTAATTACTCAGGAAGAAACCTCACGATTTTGCAGCAATTTAATTTCTTATTTGAATGTTGAGCTTGCCCCTATGGAAACTATGCACGGGGAGCTAGTTGAGGTTTATGGCGAAGGAGTACTAATACTAGGTGAGAGTGGTGTCGGTAAGAGTGAGACTGCCCTTGAATTAGTAAAACGTGGACATCGTCTTGTTGCTGACGATTTGGTTGAAGTAAGAAGAGTCTCAAGTAAAACTTTAGTAGGGTCGGCTCCTGAAATAATTAGACACTTTGTAGAAATTCGCGGAATAGGTATTCTTGATGTTAAATATCTTTATGGTGTAGGCTCGGTTAAAACAACAGAAAGTATTAATCTTGTCATTAATATGGAGCTATGGGATTCAACAAAGCAATATGAGAGACTTGGAGCTGAAGAATTAACCACTGAGATGCTTGGCATTCAAATACCATCACTAACAATTCCGGTAAGACCAGGGAGAAACCTTGCAATTATTATAGAGGTTGCTGCCATGAATAATAGACAGAAGAAGATGGGCTATAATGCTGCGCAAGTATTTACTCAAAAGGTTACTGAGGAAAATCGCCAAACCCCTGATTCATAAATTATAAAACACAATCCGGGTTATTATATGATTTATTAGTATAATATATAAGAAGCCTGGCTAAAATTTTAACTTTATGTATGCAAGCGTGAGCCTTGATTTTCAAATGAAAAGTAATTTGTACAAGTAATTCAAGGAGTGAAGCTTTTGGATATTATCAATATTAGCAAGCGTTTGGAGTCTATCTGTAGAATATGCGTTATTCAAAAAAATGTTCCCATGAAAAATCATACTACCATGAAGGTAGGTGGGGAAGCCGCTCTAATGATAGAGCCTTCCTCAATTATTTGTCTTCAAAAGAGTATTTCTGAATTAAATAGCATGAATGAACCATATTTGATTATTGGAAATGGTTCTAATCTTATTTTCTCCGATGAAGGATATAACGGGGTAATAGTTAAAATCGGATCCCAAATGTCACAAGTAGAAGTGAATAATAATATTATTATTGCTATGTCAGGTGCATCTATGGCTTTAGTAGCCTCTAAAGCCATGGAAAATTCGTTAACCGGATTAGAATTTGCCTCAGGTATACCGGGAAGCATTGGCGGTGCCGTGTGTATGAACGCAGGTGCCTATAATGGGGAAATGTCACAGGTTGTAGTGGAGTCTCTTTGCGTTAGCCAAAAGGGTGATATTATTACTCTAAAAGATAAAGAACATGATTTTTCATACAGACATAGTAGAATTCAAGATGAGGGTTTGGTGTGCTCGCAAGTTGTTTTACAGCTTGAAAAGGGAGAAAAGCAACAAATACATGCAAAGATGATTGATTTAAATACAAGAAGACGTGAAAAGCAGCCTTTAAACTATCCCAGCTCAGGAAGTGTTTTTAAGCGCCCCAAGGGAAATTTTGCAGGCAAGCTTATTCAGGATTGCGGTTTGATGGGTACTAAAATTGGTGGAGCCCAAGTATCAAATAAACATTGCGGGTTTATAATAAATACAGGAAATGCAACAGCTTCGGATGTTATAAATTTAATAAAACACATACAGGATACAGTTTATAAAAATACAGGTGTAATGCTGGAGCTTGAGGTAAAAATTATCGGGGGTACTTAAAAAATGGAATTGCTAATTATAACAGGGATGTCAGGAGCAGGTAAAAGTCTTGGCGTAAAATACTTTGAGGATATTGGATATTATTGCGTTGATAATCTTCCTCCTTCTTTGATACCAAAATTTGCTGAGGTAATGCTTTATGGTAAAACGGCACTAGAGAAAATAGCTTTAATTATTGATATCCGTGGTGGTGCGATGTTTCTAGACCTTATGCCCGCTTTGCTATCACTTAACGACATGGATATAAAGTACACTATACTGTTTTTAGATGCTTCAGATGCGACTCTTATTAAGCGTTTTAAGGAAAGTAGGCGAATGCATCTTCTTTCACAGGATGGACGGCTTTCAGAGGGAATAGCCAAAGAACGTTTAATTCTTCAACCTATACGAGAAAAAGCAGATGTAATAATAGATACATCGAATTTATCGCCACGAGAGCTTAAGGAAGCTATAACTGATCATTTTGTTGAGGGAAAAACTTTTTCAGGTCTAATTACAAATATCGTTTCCTTTGGATTTAAATATGGCATACCCATTGATTGTGACCTAGTTTTTGATGTGCGCTATATTCCTAATCCTTATTATATACCCGAACTCAAGGAGAAGACAGGCTTAGATATTGAGGTTGAAGACTATGTAATGAATCAAAACGAAAGCCGGCTTTTTCTAAATAAACTTGTTGACATGGTTAGCTTTCTGATTCCTCTATATGTTAAAGAAGGAAAACCTCAACTTATAATTGGAATTGGTTGTACAGGAGGTAGACATCGTTCAGTTACTATTGCGCGAAAATTATATAACAAATTAAAACTAAAGGGTTTTAGTATAGTCATTGAACATCGAGATATTGAAAAGGATAATAAAGGAGGAATTTGATGAGATCACCAAAGTGGTTTCAGATAGGTTTCAAATTTAAAAACTGGCTGATAGGCGGTGTATTAGGAGTTCTACTCCTCGTAGCTGCTTTATTTGTTTTATTAATGGATGCAAATATTACACATATACAATGGTGCATCTCACTATTATTAGGAGTTATCGGGGTATATGCAATAATAGTTTGTGTAAGAAATATATTCTTGAAATTCGTCAATATTTATTCAAATGGTAAAATGGGTAAGCCTTCAAACGTTGCCGAAATTAGCAATATTATATATGAACGAAATTTATTAGCCTCTGAACCGATGGTGGTTGTCGTTGGAGGTGGCACTGGTACATCTACAATACTTAGAGGATTAAAAGCATATACAAGTAATATTGTGGCAATAGTGACCGTAGCAGATGATGGTGGTGGCTCGGGGGTATTGAGAAATGATTTAGGAATATTACCACCAGGGGATATTCGTAACTGCATGATAGCTCTTGCCGATACCGAGCCTGTGTTAGAAAAACTCTTAAAATATCGATTTACTGAGGGTTCATTAAAAGGACAATGTTTCGGAAATCTGTTTTTAGCCGCTATGAGTGGCATCTCAGAAGGTTTTGAAGATGCAGTACATAATATGGGAGATGTATTGGCTATTACAGGAAAGATTTATCCAGTAACTGAAGATAATGTGTTCTTGGTGGCTGAATTAGAGGATGGTACGCAAATTCGCGGTGAATCAAGAATAGGCTCTCATAACAGCACTCATCCTGGAAGAATAAAAAAGGTTATGCTTGATAAGGATGCAGTAGCGCCTGTAAAGCAGGCCATTAAAGCAATTGAACAAGCAGATGTAATTGTCTTAGGACCAGGCAGCCTCTACACAAGTATTATACCTAATCTTTTGGTTGATGGGGTTTCTAAGGCTATTGCAAAATCTAAAGCTAAAAAGGTGTATGTGGCGAACATAATGACTCAACCAGGAGAGACTGATGGGTATTCTGTTTCCGACCATATTGAAGCAATATATTTTCATACGAAAGAGCCTATTATAGATACTTGTATTGTGAATAACGGAAGTATTCCACATTATATTCAAAGAAGGTATGAGGAAGATAACGCACAACTAGTTTCAATTGACTACGATAATATTAAAAAATTAGGTATTAAAATTATCGAAAAAGATTTAGTAAACATTAAAAAAAGTCTTGTAAGACATGATTCCGATGTATTAGCCCAAACAATACTAGAATCGACTAAGAACCAATAGCTTTCATATAAAATTCAACTCATTACTATATTAGAGAAACAAAAGTCAATTGCTTACATATTAAGGGGGAGTTACTTTGTCTTTTTCACTAGAAATAAAAAGTGAATTAACTAGAATAGAAAATACCCATATAGATTGCATGCACTACGAGTTAACGGGGATGTTACGAGCAGGAATCACTATTAGAACGCATCAGGAGAAGACAAGACTATTATTCGTTACTGAGAATGCTTCTCTTTCTAGACATATATTTTCAAGAGTAAAAGCGCTTTATCAAAGTAGCCCAGAATTATTTATGTTAAAAACGAAGTGCTTTCACAATCATAATATCTATTTTCTTGAATTTTCAGAACTGCTAGATCAAGAAATGAAGTTTTTTCTCGAAAAAATGGGTATTAAACTTAACGAAGCTGGAACGCAGATTCATTATTCTCCTATTGAAATAATAGAAAAATGCTGTAAAAGAGCTTATTTAAGAGGATGCTTCCTAGCGACAGGTTCTATTTCTGCTCCAGACCGTTCATACCATCTAGAAGTTACTTTCACAAATAACCTTCTAGCCGAGGAATTTATTGATTGTTTAAATACTTTCGGTATAGAGGCAAAACAGATTATAAGAAAAAGGCATTTTGTGGTTTACCTTAAGGAAGGTCAGGAAATAGTCGATTTCCTAAATATAATAGGAGCCCATAATGCCTTAATGAAGATGGAGAACATTAGAATTATAAAAGATGTAAGGAACCAGGTAAACAGGATAGTGAATTGCGAAACTGCAAACCTTGAAAAGACAGTAAATGCTTCACTACGCCATGTTGACAACATAAGATTTATAAATGATACCATAGGCATTAAAACTCTTCCAATACCACTAAGAGAGATAGCTTCGCTACGCATTGAAAACCCTGATGTAAGCTTATTAGAGCTTGGGAAAATGATGAATCCTATTCTTTCAAAATCAGGTGTAAATCATAGATTGAAAAAAATAGATAAAATTGCAGATAGCCTTAGAGAAAAGGGAAAAATGATTACTTAATCACCTATACACCTCTATAAAATAAAGGATGATATCGGGAAATAGAGAATTCTATATTTTATATGGAAATTTGAG
>CAYMAE010000031.1:13379-27613 GCA_964388375.1 uncultured Ruminiclostridium sp. | reverse complement strand
CTTTAAATAATTGTACCACAATTTCAATATGGTCGACAGCCTATTTATGCTATGCAGAAGTTTGAGCTAATTGCATATTTGTAATTTAAAACATTGCTCAATTAGTATTTTAAGTTATTTATATCCAGATAATCTTCTTTATCCACTTTTCCATTTATGATATTTTTGCCTAAAGTCACTTATTCCTTGACGAAAGGGTATAAAAAACTATAATATATAATCTGTATTTTATTATACGAAATGAGGAGCAATTGTGAGTATAACTAAAGAAGTTCTTAATAGAGAAATTGAACGCAGAAGAACATTTGCAATAATATCGCACCCTGATGCAGGTAAAACAACATTAACCGAAAAGCTGCTCTTATATGGAGGCGCAATTCATATGGCTGGCTCTGTCAAAGCCAGGAAAACAGCTAGGCATGCTACTTCCGATTGGATGGAGATAGAAAAGCAGCGTGGTATATCGGTTACATCAAGTGTAATGCAATTTAATTATAATAATTGTTGTATTAATATTTTAGATACGCCCGGTCACCAGGATTTTAGTGAAGACACCTATAGAACACTCGTTGCAGCTGATAGCTCTGTAATGCTCTTAGACGGCGCAAAAGGTGTAGAAACACAGACCGTAAAACTCTTCCAAATATGCAAAATGAGGGGCATCCCCATCTTTACATTCATAAATAAAATGGATAGGGCCAGCAAAGATCCTTTTGGCCTCATGCAGGAGCTAGAGGATGTATTAGGAATCCATTCTGTCCCAATGAATTGGCCAATTGGGATACATGGAGACTTCAAGGGCGTCTACAACAGACAGCTTAATCAAATTGAATTGTTTACCAATGATAAGAGCCATGGTCAGGCTATTATTCATTCAAATAAAGGTGATGTTACCGATCCGATATTTAAGGATTTATTAGGAGAACCCTATTATTCTAAGCTGATTGAGGACATTGAGCTATTAGATATGGCCGGTGACAGCTTTGATTTAAACAGAATATTAAAAGGTGAGCTCACCCCTATATTCTTTGGTAGCGCCATGACCAATTTTGGTGTTGAGCCCTTTTTAGAGGAGTTTCTAAAGATGTCTCCACCCCCTGGCGATAGGTTATTTGACGAGGATTTCATTGAAGCAAATGGCGAGGATTTCACAGGTTTTATTTTTAAGATTCAAGCTAACATGAACCCAAATCATCGTGATAGATTGGCTTTTATGCGTATCTGCTCAGGTGTTTTTGAAAAGGGTATGCAGGTAAACCATAGTAATTCAGGCAAGCAGGTTCGCTTAGCTCAACCACAGCAATTTATGGCTCAAGAAAGAGAAATGGTTGAAACAGCGTATCCTGGTGATATCGTCGGGCTTTTCGACCCTGGCATTTTTCGAATAGGTGATGTATTGAGTACCCAGGCAGGCTTAGAATTCCACGGCATACCATCCTTCCCTCCTGAGCACTTTGCTAGGGTAGCAGCTAAGGATACTATGAAACGAAAGCAGTTTCTAAAGGGCATCACACAATTGTCTGAAGAAGGTGCAATCCAAATATATAAGGAACCCGATATTGGTGTTGAGGAGTTTGTTGTAGGCGCAGTTGGTGTTCTACAGTTTGATGTTCTAGAACATAGACTAAAAAATGAGTATTATGTAGATTTGAAGCTCACTAATCTCAGCCTTCGATTTGCGCGTTGGATATCAGAGATAGACGTCCATCCTCATGACTTAAATGTCACATCTACCACAAGACTTGTTAAGGATAATAAGGATAATTTTGTTTTACTCTTTGAAAACGAATGGTCCATCCAATGGGCATTAGATAAGAATAAAGGCCTTTCACTAAGAGATATATCGTAATTGTAATATAGAATGAATGCAATATGACTTCAGTCGTAATATTAACGACTGAAGTCATTACCGTAAAGGAATTATGCTAAACTATTTGCTTTATAAGATTTAATATCATTTCTACTTTTCTGCTTTCAAATCGCTAATATTTATAATATCAAGATCTTCTGGCTTTTTCCCGGTCTTAAGACAGTGTAATACTGCAAATGCTGTATCTATACTTGTTATACAAGGAATAGACCGTTCAACAGCTTTTCTTCGTATCCTAAATCCATCCCTATGAGAGTCTCTTCCCTTGGTGGGAGTGTTTACTATAAGCTTTATTTTCTCTTGATCCATAAGATCAATAATGTTTGGAGAGCCCTCATCGAGCTTTTTAACACTGTTTGTAGCTATAGCATGCTGATTCAGATATAGAGCTGTTTTACCAGTAGCGTACAGAGTATATCCTAATCGTTCAAAACCATCTGCTAAATCTATAAGTTCGGGCTTATCAGCATCCCTTACAGTAAAGAGGATACCGCTACCCGGCTTTGGGAACTCGAAACCTGAGGCAACAAGGCCTTTCAATGTGGCCTCATGAAGATTCTTAGCAATTCCTAATACCTCTCCTGTTGATTTCATCTCAGGGCCTAATCCTGTATCAACATCATGCAATTTTTCAAATGAGAATACCGGAACCTTTACAGCCACAAAGTCTCTTTCATTGTACAATCCTGTTCCATAGGGAAAATCCGATAGCTTTTTACCCATCATAATACGAGTCGCCATTTTTACTAATGGAATTCCTGTAACCTTACTGATATAAGGCACCGTACGGCTAGAGCGTGGATTAACCTCTATTACATATATCTCATTGTTGAATAAAACATATTGTATATTGACTATACCGATTACCTCAAGAGCCTTCGCTAATTTCTCGGTATAATTAATTATTTTCTCTTTAATTTTAAAGGATAGATTCTGGGGAGGATACATCGATATACTGTCTCCGGAATGGACTCCTGCCCGCTCCAAATGCTCCATTATCCCAGGAATAAATATGTTTTCACCATCACAAATTGCATCTACCTCAAGCTCTGTTCCCATAAGATATTTGTCAATTAGAATAGGATGCTCCTGCTCCTCGCGATTGATAATCTCCATGAATTCTTCTATATCCTTGTCGCTATATGCAATCTCCATGCCCTTACCACCAAGTACATAGGATGGGCGAACCAAGACAGGGTATCCAAGACTATTTGCAGTATCTATTGCTTCCTCTAGTGTTCTTATGGTGCCGCCTTTAGGCCTAGGTATTTTCAGTTCTTCCAGGATAGCATCAAACTTCTCCTTGTCTTCAGCAGCATCAACGTTCTTAGCAGCTGTACCAAATATTTTAACACCAGCATCCGACAAAGGATTAGTAAGCTTTATAGCTGTTTGCCCACCAAATTGAGCAATTACTCCTTCGGGCTTTTCAATCTCAATTATCTCCTCAACATCCTCAGGCGTTAACGGTTCAAAATAAAGCCTGTCTGATGTATCAAAGTCAGTTGATACAGTCTCAGGATTGTTATTTATTATAATGGTCTCGTATCCCTCATCTCTAAGACCCCAAACACAGTGAACAGAACAATAATCAAACTCAATTCCTTGGCCTATGCGTATAGGTCCTGAACCTAAAACAATAACCTTCTTCTTGTTTGTAGGTATTGACTCAGAGTATTCATCATATGTTGAGTAATAGTATGGGGTTTCAGCCTCAAATTCAGCCGCACAGGTATCAACCATCTTATATGAAGGTCTTATCCCTAAACCATTTCTAAGCTCCTTTATTTCCTTTTTAGAGGCCTTAACGTACTTACCTATTATCTCATCTAAAAAACCCATTTTCTTAGCTTTTAAAAGTGTAGGTCTATCAATTGTGCTTAGCGTAAGGGATTTTAAGTATTCCTCCATCTTAACGATCTTTCTAAACTTATTAAGAAACCACATATCTATTTTTGTTATCTCATTAATATCTTCGAGGGTTATCCCCCTTCTTATAGCTTCTGCAATTACCAATATACGATTATCATCAATATCGTATAGCGCCTTTCTAAGGGAAACATCGTCTATCTGCTTACAAAGAGGTGTCTCTAATGTTTTAATGCCAAGCTCCAAGGATCTTAGTGCCTTAACTAACGCTCCTTCGAAGCTGTTACTTATAGCCATGACCTCGCCTGTAGCTTTCATTTGGGTTCCAAGCGTACGCTTAGCCTTAACAAATTTGTCAAAAGGCCATTTTGGAATCTTAACCACGCAGTAATCGAGCGTAGGCTCAAAGCAGGCATAGGTCTTTCCCGTAACAACATTTTCTATTTCATCTAGTCCATAGCCTATGGCGACCTTTGTAGCTACTCTGGCAATTGGGTAGCCAGTTGCTTTTGATGCCAAGGCAGATGAACGACTTAAGCGAGGATTAACTTCGATAACAGCGTATTCAAAACTGTCAGGATGAAGAGCAAACTGACAATTACAACCTCCCTCAATTTTTAAGGCAGTAATAATATTTAACGCTGCCGATCTTAGCATCTGGTATTCCTTTTCACCTAAGGTCTGTGTAGGTGCAACTACAATACTATCCCCTGTATGAACACCCACAGGATCAATGTTCTCCATACTGCAGATGGTTATTACATTGCCCTTTGAGTCGCCCATAACCTCAAATTCAATTTCCTTCCAGCCAGATATGCATTTTTCTATCAACACCTGATGAACTCGGCTTAATCGAAGGCCATTAGAGCCAATTTCTCTTAGTTGCTCCTCATTATACGCAATACCACCACCGGTTCCGCCTAAAGTATAGGCAGGTCTTACAACAACCGGATAGTCTATCTCCTTAGTAAAATCTATTGCATCTTCAAGGGTATTAACAACCTTACTAGGAATACAGGGCTCACTTATAGATTCCATAGTATCCTTAAAAGATTGACGGTCCTCTGCCATTTGTATAGCCTCAACCTTTGTACCTAATAGCTCTACCCCTTCTTGCTCTAAAAAGCCTGACTCAGCTAATTCTACCGCCAGGTTAAGGCCGGTTTGGCCGCCTAATGTGGGCAGGATGCTGTCTGGCCTCTCTTTTAATATAATCTTCTTAATAATCTCAGCTTTAAGAGGCTCTATATATACCTTATCCGCAATTTCAGGATCGGTCATGATAGTGGCAGGGTTACTATTTACCAGAACCGTCTCTATTCCTTCTTCTTTAAGGGCTTGGCATGCTTGGGTACCGGCATAATCAAACTCTGCTGCCTGTCCTATAATAATAGGTCCTGAGCCTATAACCAATACACGTTTTATATCTTGTCTTTTGGGCATTATTTTTGAACCTCCTAATAGGGTAAGTCTATGAAAACCTTAATTAATAAACCTTTTCATCCATTAATGCAATAAATCTATCGAATATAAATTTTGTATCATCTGGGCCAGGAGAGGCCTCAGGATGAAATTGAACAGTAAATGTTGGGGTATCTAAATACTCAATTCCTTCAACTGTTCCATCATTAATATTAACATGGCTTACTTTAGCTTTATTTAAATCCAATGAATCATAAACCACAGCATAATTATGGCCTTGTGATGTAATATATGTTCTTTCTTGTTTAACTTCCTTAACAGGATGATTACCTCCATGGTGACCATATTTTAGCTTTGTCGTATTAGCGCCATTGGCAAGGGCAGCTAATAGATGTCCTAAGCAAATTCCTAATATGGGCTTTTTCCCAAGTAAATCTTTTATTACTTCCACCTGGCTGGTACAATCCTTAGGGTTTCCAGGGCCATTTGACAATACTATTCCGTCTGGGTCTACGGCTAAAATATCATCTGCACTAGTGTTTGCAGGAAAAACATATGTTTCACAGCCTCGCTTTTGTAAGCATCTTAATATGCTCTTTTTAAGGCCATAGTCAATTATTGCAACTCTTTTGCCCGCTCCTTCATAATGCTTAACCTCTTTTGATGTTACTATTTCTACAGGATTAACAAGGTTATGTTCCTTCACTTTTTCAATCCAGTTTTCTAAAGCAAAATCAGGGTCTGTTGAAATAATACCGTTCATTGTACCCTTATCTCTAAGTATTATGGTTAACGCCCGCGTGTCAATTCCTTGAATGCCTATAATATTATTCTTTTTAAGATAATCATTAAGTGTTCCTTGGCATCTAAAATTGCTTGGCTCATCACATAGTTCTCTTACTATAAAGCCCTTAAGATGCAGCTTCTCAGATTCCACGTCTTCACTGTTTACACCATAGTTTCCTACCATTGGATAAGTTAAAGCCACAAGTTGGCCTACAAATGAGGGATCGGTTAAAAGCTCCTGATATCCCGTCATGCCGGTACTAAAGACTACCTCACCAATGCATGTACCCTGTACACCTATTGATTCACCTGAAAATATAGTTCCATCTTCCAATGCTAAAACAGCCTTCATAAAGATTCCCTTTCCTTATTTATATCATCGCGCATGCGCTCTGCCTCGGACCTTGCAGCCTCTTCAAATTGTTCTTTTGTATACTTAGTTTTCCAAAACTCTAGATTGTATGCGCACATAAGACTCCTTGATGCATTTATAACAGCACCTAAGCCATCCTCATCGAAAGCCTTGGATACATCCTTAGCTGTGCCTCCTTGAGCTCCGTATCCAGGCACTAAAATCCAAGCCTTTGCCATGCGCTTTCTCATTTCTTCAAGCTGCTTTGGATATGTCGCACCTACTACGGCACCTATAGAGGAATAGCCACATTGGCCAACTGTTGTACTTCCCCATTCATTTACCAAATCAGCCATTGCCTCATATATAGTACGCCCATCTTCTAGAATCGAATCTTGAATCTGGCCTGATGACGGGTTTGATGTTTTTACTAGCACAAATATGCCCTTTGCGCCCTTTTCACATTCCTCTATAAAGGGCTTCACGCCATCTATGCCTAGATAGGCATTTACCGTAAGAGCGTCGGTTCCAAAGGCTTCAATATTTTCATCATTTATATTGGTTCTGCCAAGATAAGCTTTAGCATATGCCTGCGCTGTTGTACCAATATCATTTCGTTTACCATCGGCTATAACTAATAGACCCTTTTCTTTTGCATAAACTACAGTTTCACAAAAGGCATTAATTCCGTCAATGCCATACATTTCATAGTAAGCCAGCTGAGGCTTTACAGCTGGAATTATATCATATATTGCATCTATGAGTCTCTTGTTAAATTCAACAATACTGTTCGCTACAGCCTTTCCTGGTGTATCACTATTGTTGAAATACTTATTTTTTATAGAATCAGGTATATACTCAAGCTTTGGGTCCAAGCCTAGTATGGACGGATTATTCTTCTGTTTTATTAGTTTTGCAAGCTTATCTGAAAAATTCATATGTCCTCCTATTTATATATATTTATGACATTAGTCATTCTACGCTAATTGATTTACGTCGTTAGCTTCTATGATTTAAGAATGTCACTATATATCACCGGATAATAATTTATCATCCGAATAAGAAATTTTACCACCTACCATAGTGAGCAAAACCTTACCCTTTAAACTAAAGCCATCAAAGGGCGAATTCTTACCCTTCGATGCAAATTTTGATACATCCACAGTATACTCATTATCAAAATCTACGAGAATTAAATCAGCTGTTTTTCCGCATTCCAAGACGCCCTTATCCAATTTTAGCATTTTGGCCGGATTAACAGTAATCTTGTTAAGCATTTGTGAAAACTCTAAGTATCCCTTTTCAACTAAATTCGTATAACTAAGTGCTAACGCCGTCTCAAAGCCTACGATGCCATTTGCTGCTCTTTCGAACTCAACATTTTTTTCATCATGATGATGAGGAGCATGATCGGTCGCAATTATATCTATAGTATCATCTCTAAGGCCTTCAATAACTGCTTCTAAATCAGATTGGCTTCTTAGTGGAGGGTTCATTTTTGTATTAGTGTCATAGTCTTGGCATGCCTTCTCGGTCAAGGTAAAATAATGAGGACAGGTTTCAGCTGTAACCTTAATTCCACGTTTCTTTGCCTGCCTAACAAGTTCCACCGATGTTTTTGTAGATACATGAGCAATGTGTACAGGAATATTTGTATATTCAGAAAGCAAGATTTCTCGTGCAACCATTACATCCTCAGAAGAAGAAGGAATCCCTCTTAAGCCTAATAAAGTGGAGGTAACGCCTTCGTTCATGCTACCACCATCAGTTATGTTCAAATCCTCACAATGAGATATAACCGGTAGACCAAATTGTCCTGCATAAATCAAGGCTTTTCTCATAATATCACCGTTTATAACGGGTTTTCCATCATCAGAAACAGCTACTATTCCGGCTTCTTGCATACTACCCATCTCTGATAGTTCTTTTCCCTCTAAGCCTTTTGTAATAGCACCTATAGGGTATACATTAACAAAGCCTTCTTTTCTTGCTTTCTCAATGATATATCTAACAATGCCAATATTATCAACTGTTGGATTGGTGTTTGGCATACAGGCAATCGAAGTAAAACCACCTTTTGCCGCACTTTTTGTCCCTGATACAATGTCCTCCTTGTATTCAAAGCCCGGATCCCTTAAATGGCAGTGCGCATCTACAAGGCCCGGTAGGACAAATAGGCCGTTTGCGTCTATAATTTTATCTGCTTTGCATGGTATATCTTTCTGTGCATAAAGAATGATACCATCCTCAACGAGCAAGTTTATTCCCTCTTCAATTTTAGCCTCTAAAAAAACTCTTCCATTAATAATCAAGGTTTTCATAATTCGTCCCTCCCTATAAGTAAATAAAGCAATGCCATCCTCACGGCTACACCATTAGTAACCTGCTTATTAATAACAGAGTTGTCGGCATCAATTAACGAGGATGTCATTTCCAAACCTCGGTTTACAGGGCCTGGGTGCATGAAGAGAGCATGCTTCTTCGCACTCTTTATATTATTAGGGTTTAATCCAAAGAACTTAGTATACTCATTCGCAGTTGGGAATAAAGCACTTTTTTGTCTCTCAAGCTGAATTCTCAAAGCCATGATTACATCACAGTCCTTAGTTGCATCTTCAATAGTCGGACAAATCTGTACCCCTAACCTTTCAATTCCCACTGGCATTAAAGTAGATGGAGCATAGAGCTGTACCTTTGCTCCCATTTTAGTAAGTCCAATAATATTACTTCTAGCTACCCGACTATGATAAATGTCACCGATTATGGCAACCTTAAGGCCCTTTAAAGATCCAAACTTATCTATCATGGTAAGCATATCAAGAAGAGCTTGGGTAGGATGCTCATGCATTCCATCTCCTGCATTTATGACTGAAGCCTGTATATTTTTAGCTAGGAGGTTTGGAGCTCCAGACTGACTATGGCGCATAACAACTATATCGGTACCCATGGCATCAAGTGTTTTACCTGTATCGATTAGGGTTTCTCCCTTAGCTACGCTGCTTGAATTCACAGAAACATTAACTGCTTGGGCACCCATGTATTTGGCTGCTAACTCAAACGATACACGTGTACGCGTGCTGTTTTCATAAAAAAGGCTTACAACCGACCTTCCTTGAAGATAGTTCACTTTCTTCATAGAGCTTAAAACAATTTTCTTCATATCTTTGGCCGTTTCTAATATATAATTGATTTCATCAGCATTTACATGATACAAGCCTAGTAAATCTTTAGATCTAAGCTTCATAGACTTCCCAACCCCTCTTAATTACTTTTTCTACGTCTTATAATTTCTTATATACGGCTCATAATTCTTATAGCATTTTATACTGCTTGCCTCATCCTCGCACTTTCGGTAGAAGGACTATCAGCCCTAGTCATAAAAAAATAGTAAGACCGTTGTCTTACTATTTGTAAAAGCAATAATTAGCTTGCAATGATTTTATTATTTTAGAAAAAGGAATAAGTGTCCCGGTGTTAGGCCTTTGTGAAGAGTCTTTCTTTAAATTTTCCACCTTTAAGTACACCATATGTCTTCCCTCTCTAAGTTATTTTCAAATTATATTACCATAGTATAATTGACTTGTCCATAACAATTTTGATAAAAATCATACTATAAGTAGTTAGTATCTGTAATCTTAAGCTTCTGAACATGAAGATTGCCTCAAAACCATATATAATAAATTTTGAGGCAACCAATAATTCAACTCTTATGTAAAACACGAGATATCCTAAAAAGGAAAATCTCTACTCATATTCTGAAATAGTTCGATAAATTCGAAGATTGCTTCGCGCAATACGAGGAATGCAATAAAGGCAAAAACTACAATAATACCACCCACTATTAGAGTTGCCTTTGAATAATTCTTTAATGAACGCGCTTTTGGTTTTCCAAATGCCCATACAAATAATAGAACTACGTAAATTAATGATAACGCCGGAAGTATAAGCCCTTCAATAGTAATATCATTCAAATTGAAGAATGGAATAATTATGGCTGTTATCGTATATATAACACCGGCTGTGAACGGTACAATATTAATTAGTATAATACAAAGCCATGTAAAAAATGATACCGTCTTACTTTGCTTTTTATCAACATTCGGCTCAGCAGCTGGAAAAGCAACAGGTTGAGAGGACTGAGCTGTGTTCTTGGAATCTGTTGCATTAGCTTGTGGTATCGTATATTGTGGCTTAGACTCCATTTTAGTTTCTAGTTCCGATTGTGGTTCCGGTTTGGATTCAACCTTAGGTTCTGGTTGTGCTTCCGGCTGTAACACTGGCTCCGGAGTTGTCTCTACTTTAGCTTCTTGCTCTGCTACAGGCAGAGGCTCAGAAACGGCATCTGCCACAGCATCATCTAATGTTGTAGTCTCCATTTGTGCTTCAGCAGCAGCATCAATATTTTCAAGCTTTGCACCACAGTTGTTACAAAAGATATGCTCATCTGAAAAGGACTGATCACAATTCTTACAATACATATAATCCCTCCATTTTGACCCCCACGGCCATTAATATTAAGGAAATGAATATTTTAACATTGTTTCATAAAAAATTGTATCTATTTTTCTAATAAAAGTCAAGATAAAGGGCTATCCCGTGTATTTATTCCCTAACGGGTATAGGGAAGCCCCACTTTTTGGTTGTTGTTTTAAACCCACTTTCTATGTTACTTTATAATAGTGAGATACATTTGGAGGGACATTTAATGAATGAAAAAAACAATATAAATCGCCTACGCAAAATGGCGAACCATGCTAACAAAAGATTCACTGAACTTGAAAAACCAAGCAAAATACTTATAAAGCTTGGCTCTATTGTCTTATCTATTCTTCTTTTAGCCGCTTTGTGCCTTTCGATAGCGTACATAACTGGCAATATAGGTTTAAATGGGCAAGTTGAATATATTGAGTGGATTGTTCTTTACTCATTTAGATTCTGGGCAATTACAATAATTGGCGCTCTTATATTGGATGTGTTACTTAAAAAGAAATAGATTTTAAAACTAAAACTCTTTCATCAAATAATCAAAGATTGAAGAGGCATTCAGCTAGATTATTACCTCGACGAAATAACCAGGCGCCCTATTAGGGCGCCTTAAATATCTAAACTTTCAAGTATTACTTGGTTACCAGTCTTCACAAGTCAAATCAAAAAAAGGTTCAATCAAGACAAGTACTTTATGAACAATATTTTATCTAATTCTCGGAATAATTGTCAAAGTATCCTTGAATATGAATAATGGGTGTTCCTTTATCCCCACTACCAGAGGTTAAATCACATAGAGATCCTATTAAGTCAGTAAGCCTTCTAGGCGTAGTCCCTTGTGCTTCGATAGCATCAACAGAATTTTCTTTTTTATCTTGAATATATCCCGATACAGCTTTCTTCAATTCTTCTCCATTAAGATCAGAAAAATTATTATCGGCCAAATACTTAAGTTTAATCTCATTTGGAGTACCTTTAAGTCCTTCAGTATATCCTGGTGAAACCACAGGATCAGCAAGCTCCCAAATCTTCCCTACAGGGTCCTTAAAGGCACCATCGCCATAAACCATGACCTCTACCTTTTTCCCTGTACTTTGGAATAATTTATCCTGAATATCATTTACTAAAGCTTGACAATCTCTTGGGAAAAGCTTCACTGTGTCCTCTGTAGATTTATTTGAGCCTAAAAGGCCATAGTCTTCATTATAGCCACTGCCATCTACTGAGGTCGACAGTATATCGTCAAGACTAAATACCTTTTCACCGCCATTATCATTTAATATTCGCTTTGTTCTATTTCTAGAATGAATATCACAAGCCAAAACATTTTTTGTATAGTTGAGGATGGTCTTTGCATTATTCGAGAAGATTATTTCATAATCACAGTTATACTCTTTAATAATCGACTTATAGAGCTCGACATAATCTACCCCAGTGAATGTATGCTTGCAATAGCCAAATAATTGGCGATAATGCTCTTCTGTTAAAACATCTAGCCATGGATTAATACCTTTTTCATCTATTAAATCCATATCAATAAGATGATTGCCTACTTCATCTGCCGGATAACTGAGCATGAGAACAATTTTTTTTGCTCCTTTAGCAATCCCTTTTAAGCATACTTCAAAGCGATTACGGCTTAAAATTGGGAATATTAGTCCAATAGTGTCATCCCCAAATTTATTATGTATATCCTTAGCTATTGAGTCAATATGAGCGTAATTCCCTTGAGCGCGAGCAACAACTGATTCGGTTATTGCTACAATATCCTTATCGCTAATTGGAAAGCCCTCGAGCTCTGACGCTTTCAACACGGTCTCACTTACAATTTGGGCAACATCATCGCCTTGCATAAAAATTGGCGCACGAAGCCCTCTAGAGACTGTGCCTATGATTCTTTCCATATGTTTGTTCCCTCCATGATTTAGTACATTAGTATTATACAGATAAAACGTCCATAAGTAAATTAGAAAGTTAGATAAATGGGACTGGATATAATTACAAGATAAAAAGATTAAGCGAACCACTTCTTACGAATAAAGCTACTTAATGGTTACATAATCTAAATTGGGGACAATCTCTATCCATGTTTGTCCTCTATTTAAGGCTAAAGGTTTTCCATCTTCTGTTGTATACTGTGTTTGTGCATCTCTTGCAGATTTTGACCACTCTATCGGAATTGCCTTACCGCCTGTAATATAATAGCCCTTCCCATTTCCTATGTTTAGAAGATTCCTTCTACCATAGGTATCGCCTTCTATTAAAGGGCTTGAAATCTTTATCACTATTATATTCGTTGTCCTAATTTGTTCTTCTGTGTTGCGGTCAATATGTACTTCACCCATTCTCGATCTAAGATAGGCCTTTTGCTCTTCATCATATATAAAGCCACAAGTGCTGGTATTGCCTGAAGAAAACTTAATAAAAATATCTTTGGCAACAGTTCCATCTTTAGGCACCGTAAACTCATCGTGATATGAAAAGTGGAGGGGCATCTTAGGATCTTCGCGATATTTTTTATCAGAAATAAATTTCTCTATTCTTTCTTTGGAAGTATAAGAATCCTGCCAATTTTTTATATCTTTTGTAAGATCCCAAAAGGCAGAAGAGTGAACCTGGTAATCAATATTTTGTATTTTTAATTTAGGGATATCTTTATAGGCATAAGTACTGCCACCTGCATGTGTATATATTGCATCATGCTCCAGAACATAATCCAAAAAATAATGACGTGAGCTTCTTACAGGACCAACCATTTCAGGTAGCGTGTCCCAAAAAACAGCCATATAACGTGTTATATAATACTCAACTATTATCTCATATACTATTTGTGCCTGAGCAATTCCTCCTTGGGGCAAAACCCTCTCACCTTGATTGTCAATCATGACAGCCACAGGTCTTTTAGAAGAATCAGGAACAACAAAGTCTGGATTAAAAATTATCGGTGTTGGTTCGGGTATTGGTTTCGGTGTAGCTATAGGGGTTATAACCGGAGTAGCAGTGTCAACAGCAGCTGGTTCTTCTTGTTTCCCACAAGTACATAAAACTAAAAGTAAACCACATACAAGAAACATCAAAATAGTTTTCTTTTTCATAGTCTTTAAGTTCACCTCATTTTCTTTTGTAATAACTGGTCAAATACCTTGCTGTCAAGCAATACCACTGAATATCTTTATATTAACAAAAGTTAAAGGCCAATATATGTACTGCAGCTATAACGCTTAATAACAGCTAAAAGTACGAAGACAAGGGGTAACAACATTTTGTCACCCCTTGTTCAATTTAATTTTCAGGTTATTAACGACTATAAATCTTCGTCGTCCTCTTCGTCGTCTATTTGATCTTGAAAGGCTTCGAATGCTTTTTCTAACTCATCATCATCTTCTACTGGCACGAGGAACTCGTCGTCCCCGTTCTTCTCTATTTTCATAATGATAACTTCATATGCGC
>CAYMAE010000031.1:0-13279 GCA_964388375.1 uncultured Ruminiclostridium sp. | reverse complement strand
AGGAACTCGTCGTCCCCGTTCTTCTCTATTTTCATAATGATAACTTCATATGCGCACTCATCGTCCCCACAATCGCATGAATCACATCCACAGGATTCTTCATCCACTGGAAGTAATACAACATATTCACTGTCTTCAACAAGCACTGTATCCAGATACTCACATTTGATAGAATCACCGTCTTCACCGGTCAATTCAATAATTTCACGTTCGTAATCCATTTTATTCTCCTCTCAAATAAAATTAGGGATATTCATAATGAATCTAAATATCCCTGTAATATAAAAGTAGCAGCTATTTGGTCGAGCCTGCCCTTTTGTTTTTTCGCTTCAATACCCATATCATGCATAGCACGTTGAGCCATAACAGTCGTTAATCGTTCATCCCATGAAATAATCTTGGTCTGGGGTAATACATTCTCAAGAAGTTGCATAAATTCACGTGTTTTAAGCTCTCTAGGCCCCACAGTCCCATTCATATTTCTAGGAAGACCTACAACAACAGTCTCGCAATCATAAGATTCAACAATTTCCTTGATTCGATTAATTGGCCTATTAATATCATGCTTCCAATTAATTGTTTCAAGCATCTGTGCAGTTAAACCCAATGGATCACTAACTGACAATCCTATTCTAGCATCACCATAGTCTATACCTAATATGCGCATAAAGTGCTCCAATTATTGCTTCTTATATTTCAAAGCAGGGATAAAATCCCTGCCTCAATAATAACCTATAAGACTTTAAAAAGCAATAAAACTATTTAAATTCTATCATGGATTTTTCCCATAATTCTGGTGCCTCATATCCTAATAAATTCACAACAGTAGCTGCAATATTAGCAAGTCCATAATCACCATTTATAAGGGAATATTTCCCTTCATTTCCTTTGTCAAAAACTATAAATGGAACCTTGTTTAGCGTATGACTGGTTTTTGCCTTTATCTTGCCATTGCTATCAGTTTTTGCGTTACCAGCCTTATCGGTTTCATACATTTCATCAGCATTTCCATGATCGGCTGTGATAATGAGAACGCCACCAAGTTTCTCAATTACAGGGATTAGTCTTCCCAAGCAAAGGTCCACAGTTTCTACAGCGATTTTTGTAGCTGCATATATGCCTGTATGTCCTACCATATCACCGTTTGCAAGGTTTATTCGAGCAAATTTATAGTTCCCGGTATTTAAAAGCTCTATAGTTTTATCAGTTACTTCTGCGGCCTTCATCCAAGGTCTTTGCTCAAATGGAATGACATCAGATGGAATCTCACAAAATGTTTCTAATACATCATCAAATTTTCCTGAGTTATTGCCATTCCAAAAATATGTGACATGACCAAATTTCTGTGTCTCTGAGATAGCCAGCTGGCTTACTCCAGCCTCAACAAGGTATTGGCTCATTGTATGCTTAATTGAAGGCGGATTAACCAAATATCTATTGGGAATATGAAGATCTCCATCATATTCAAGCATACCTGCATAGGTAACCTCAGGCCATCTCTTTCTATCGAAATATCTAAAATCCGATTGTTCAAAGGCCTTTGAAATTTCAATAGCACGATCTCCTCGGAAATTAAAGTAAATCACACTATCGCCATCCTCAATAGTACCTACAGGCTTATTGTTTTGACCTATAATAAATGGTGGAAGATCTTGATCTATAGCACTAGTCTCTTTTCTAAGAGTCTCGATAGCTTCAGTAGCTGAATCAAATAATCTACCTTCGCCTAGTACATGAGTATACCAACCTCTTTCGACCATGCTCCAGTTTGCCTCATACCTGTCCATGGTGATGTTCATACGCCCGCCACCACTAGCTATCTTAGCATCAAATTTTGAATCATTTATTTCACTTAAAAACTCCTCAAAAGGTGTTACATATTCAAGTGCTGATGTTTCACCAACATCACGGCCATCTAATAAAATGTGAACACGAACCTTAGCTATACCTTCTTCTTTAGCTTGAGTTATCATGGCTTTAAGATGATTAATATGTGAATGTACATTTCCATCACTAAAAAGGCCGATAAAGTGTAGGGTTGATTCTTTTGAGACACAGTTCGCCTTAACTTCGCTCCAGCCCTTTGAACTAAACATTTCCTTACTTTTTATGGCCTCGGTTACAAGCTTTGCGCCTTGGGCGTAAACCTGCCCTGCCCCTATAGCATTATGACCAACTTCAGAATTCCCCATATCATCGTCAGTAGGTAGGCCAACCGCTATTCCGTGAGCTTTTAGTAAATTATAGGGATTATCTTTCATTAGTTTATTAAGATTAGGTGTATAGGCATCCTTAACCGCATTTCCTACAGCTGATTCACGGATACCGATTCCATCCATTACAACTAACAGTATAGGTCCTTCGGCAGGGGAATAACCATTCCTTTTTAGCATAAAACTCATACCTTTCTAAATATCTAATCTAATAAGTACGTAACTGTACAAAGCCCTCCGGAAGATGATTACCGGAGGGCATGAAAACTAATATTATGCGTCGTGTTTTACAATCTTTTCAAATGCATCTAACTTTAAGCTAGCTCCACCTACGAGGCCTCCGTCAATATTCTGCATGGAAAATAGTGCTTTTGCATTTCCAGCATTTACGCTTCCGCCATATAATATACGAGTTTTTTCTGCAACGTCATTACCATATAGCTCAACTAAAAGCTTACGGATAACAGAACAAACCTCTTCAGCCTGCTCATCAGTTGCAGTTTTTCCAGTTCCTATAGCCCAGATGGGTTCATATGCAATTACAATTTTAGAAACCTCATCAGCACTAAGACCAAGAAGAGCTACTTTTAGTTGATAGCGAACATGCTCGGAAGTCACGCCTTGTTCTCTTTGAGTAAGAGTTTCACCACAACAAACTATTGGAAGCATACCTGCATCTAAAATAGCCCTTGCCTTCTTATTTATCATTTCATTTGTTTCGCCAAAATACTCACGTCTCTCCGAGTGACCAATTATTACATATCCTACACCCAGGTCTTTAAGCATCGAGCAAGAAACCTCTCCTGTGTAAGCTCCACTTGCTTCAAAGTGAACATTCTGTGCAGCTACCTTAATATTAGAACCATTTGCAGCTTGTGTAGCCGCAGGAATGCAAACGGACGGAACACCAATTACTACTTCTGAATTACTCCCTGCAACAAGTGGTTTTAAACCATTAACAAATTCTGTTGTCTCGCTAGGTGTCTTGTTCATTTTCCAGTTTCCTGCTGCCATAATAGTACGTTTTGACATTATAAAATCCAACCTTTCATATATATTATTTCTTTTCATTTAATACTGCTATACCTGGGAGCTCTTTTCCTTCTAAAAACTCTAAGGAAGCTCCTCCGCCTGTAGAAATATGAGTAATTCTATCTGCAAAGCCCAATTGCTCTACCGCTGCTGCAGAGTCGCCTCCACCAACAATTGAAGTGGCATTGGAGTTTGCTAAAGCCTCGGCAATTTTCCTTGTGCCGTTTGCAAACCTTTCCATCTCGAATACTCCCATAGGTCCATTCCATACTACCGTTTTAGCATCCTTAATAGCATTAGAAAACAGTTCTACAGTTTTCTCACCTATATCAAGGCCCATCCATCCTTCGGGAATTTCAGTAGATGGTACTGTTTTTGCCTCAGTGTTTGCATCAAATTCTTTACCTACTATATTATCAACTGGGATAAGAAGATTTACATTCTTTTCTTTAGCCTTTGCTAATAATGCATTAGCTAACTCTACCTTATCCAATTCACAAAGTGAGGTTCCTACTTCATAGCCTTGTGCTTTAAAGAAAGTATAGGCCATTCCGCCGCCAATTATTAATGTATCAACTTTATCTAAAAGATTATCAATTACACTGATTTTATCAGATACCTTCGCTCCACCTAAGATAGCAACGAAAGGCCTTTCAGGATTATCAAGTGCTTTACCCATTACGTCCAATTCTTTTTTAATTAAATATCCACAAGCAGATGGTAGGTAATCAGCTAAACCAGCAGTAGAAGCATGAGCTCTGTGAGCTGTTCCAAATGCATCATTTACATAAATTTCTGCAAGGCTAGCAAGTTCTTTTGCAAATGCTGGGTCATTCTTAGTCTCTTCCTTATGGAAGCGAACATTCTCCAGCATGAGTATTTCACCCTCTTTAAGAGCAGCTGCTTTAGCCTTGGCGTCTTCACCGATAACGTCAGTGGCAAGGACTACTGTTTTACCCAATAGCTTGCTTAAACGATCAGCTGCTGGCTTCATGCTGAATTTTGCCTCAAAACCATTCTTGGGTCTTCCAAGATGGGAAACGAGAATAAGCTTTCCACCGTTATCAATAATATATTGAATTGTAGGAAGAGCTCCCACGATGCGCTTATCATCTGTAATATTTCCCTCTGCATCTAGTGGAACATTAAAATCCACACGTACTATGACGCGTTTTCCTTTAACATTCATATCAGAAATGGTCATTTTATTTTTCATACTCATAAAAACAACTCCTTTATCAGATTATTTCGTTATGAACTGACATAATAATTGCTTGTTGCCTTATATATTTTACCCTATTTATATAAGAGGTTTCAATAAAACAACGGTAAAATTTATAAGTTGATTTGTTATACAATTATAGAACTAAATGGTCTAATATCTAACCTTAAACAAAGAGCGACCAAGAAGGCCGCTCTTAAATACTTTTACCAACTATTTAATAATTATTACTTATTATCAATAGAAGCCATATAGGAGATAAGGTCAATTATTTTATTTGAATAACCCCACTCGTTATCGTACCAGGAAACTAACTTAACAAAGTTAGCGTTCAAGGAGATACCAGCTTTTGCATCAAAAATAGATGTACGAGGATCTGAAATGAAATCAGAGGAAACAACTGCATCCTCAGTATAACCTAAGATTCCTTTCATCTTGTTTTCGGATGCTTCCTTCATTGCTGCACAGATTTCTTCATAGGTTGCAGCTTTTTCAAGACGGCAGGTAAGATCTACAACAGAAACATCAAGAGTAGGTACTCTGAAGGACATACCTGTTAATTTTCCGTTAAGGGAAGGAATAACCTTGCCAACTGCTTTAGCAGCACCAGTTGATGAAGGAATAATATTTCCTGAAGCAGCACGTCCGCCTCTCCAATCCTTCTTGGAAGGACCGTCAACTGTCTTCTGTGTAGCTGTGGTAGCGTGAACTGTTGTCATAAGACCTTCAAGAAGTCCGAATTTATCATTGATAACCTTTGCCAAAGGAGCAAGACAGTTTGTTGTACATGAAGCGTTAGAAACAACTTTCATGTCCTTTGTATATGTGTCTTGGTTAACACCCATAACAAACATAGGAGCATTAGCTGATGGAGCAGAAATAACTACCTTCTTAGCTCCGCCCTTAAAGTGTGCGCTTGCCTTCTCAGTGGTTGTAAATACACCTGTAGATTCGATAACATAATCGGCTCCACATTCACTCCACGGAATATCTTCAGGCTTCATGCATGCATAAATACATACTTCCTCGCCATTAACAACAAGCTTGTCACCCTTAATTTCGATCTCACCTTTAAACTGGCCATGAACTGTATCATACTTTAGCATATACTCCATGTAGTCAAGATCAATAAAAGGATCGTTAATTCCTACTACTTGCACATTAGGATTTGCTGCAGCTGCTCTAAATGCAAGACGGCCAATTCGGCCAAAACCATTAATACCAATTTTTACCATAGTACTTTTACCTCCGAGATAATATAATATTGAAAATTGTTAACAAAATCACAAATTCCACAAGTAATTTTATATTAATTGTCAACCTTTTTCAAGGACTTTAGCTAAATTTGTTTATGTCTTGGCTTTAGTTAATACTAAATATCTGATTGTAATCTTATCCCGAATTGTGTAGAACGGCTCTGGCGCATGCTCTCATATATTAATATTGAAGCCGCTGCAGCTGCATTTAAAGATTCTGCTCTTTTATCCATAGGTATCATTATTGTTGAATCTGAAAGTTTTAGAAGTGTATCACTAATTCCATTTCCTTCATTACCAATAATAATTGCAACATTATTTGAAAGATTGACCTTCCAACAAGGTTCTGCATTTCTTGTGTGGGCAGCAACTATAAGTAGGCCATTTTCCTTTATTATTCTCAATGTTTCATAAAAATCATCGACACCAAGAACAGGTATATGAAAAACCGATCCCATGGTAGAACGTATAACCTTAGGGTTATATATGTCCACACTATCCTTTGAAACAATAACAGCATCAAAACCACAGGCATCCGAGGTTCTGATGATGGTGCCAAGATTTCCAGGATCCTGTATGTTTTCAAGAGCTATAACACGGCTAGCACTGCTTAATAATACATGTTCATTATGTTGTGGAATTTCAGCTACTGCCATAATGCCTTGGGGAGAATCGATTTCGCTGATTTGCATAAAAAGCTTATTTGAAATCTGTATAGCTTTTATTTTAAGCATTTTTTCATCGAGAGCTTCTCCCTTTTCAACATAGGTATCCGAGACTATTAAATATTTAATTTTCGCACCGCTATGAACTGCCTCAAGCACAAGCCTACTTCCCTCAAGCAAAAAAGCTTGTGCTTTGACACGTCCTTTTTTGGTTTTTAAACTTTTTACTTCTTTAATTATTGAATTATTAGCTGAAGTAATTATACTTGGCTCATTCATAATGCGCTCCGAATACATAAGAAAGGAGTTACTTCACACGATAAATCATTTACAAAATGCGAATATATTAAAATTCTTCACTTCGTTTAGAATGACATTTAATGGTTGTGAGGAAACTCCCTATTTATCCGACGGGATACATATACCCTGCGGAAAATCTCTATTTTACTTTCTCAACTAGCATTTTAAAACCTGCAGCATCATTAACTGCCATGTCAGCTAAAACTTTTCTATTTAAAGTAATACCTGATTTTTTAAGAGCATTCATGAATTTGCTGTATGAAAGACCATTAATTCTAGCTGCTGCATTAATACGTGTAATCCAAATTTTTCTGAAATCACGTTTCTTTTGCTTTCTATCTCTATATGCATAACTAAGAGACTTCATTACAGCTTCATTTGCAACTCTAAAGAGCTTACTTTTCGCTCCAAAATAACCTTTAGCAAGTTTAAGAACCTTCTTATGCTTCGCACGTTTGCGAACACCGCTTTTTACTCGTGCCATATTAAAACACCTCTCTCTTCAATAATAAAGCCTTAAGCGTAAGGAAGCATCTGCTTTATAATCGCAGCATTAGCATCCGACGCTACCAAACTCTTGCGAAGCTGTCTTTTTCTTTTGGTAGACTTCTTCGTTAAAATATGGTTTTTATAACCCTGATTTCTCTTAACCTTTCCGGTCGCAGTAATTTTAAATCTCTTTTTTGAACCACTATGGGTTTTGAGCTTTGACATATAGCTAACCTCTTCTCTGTTTTTTATTTTTTAAGTGAAGTAAATATCATGGACATTGTCCGTCCTTCCATAATAGGCGGTCTATCCACTTTTGCATATTCTTTAACTGTTTCGGCAAACTTTTTCATAACTTCTCGCCCTAAGGCCGAATACGCTATTTCTCGACCCCTAAAACGAATAGATACCTTAACTTTATCCCCGTCTTCAAGAAATTTTATGGCATTTTTGACTTTGAAGTTAAAATCGTGATCCTCAATTTTAGCTGAGAGTCTTATCTCTTTTAATTCAATTGTAGTCTGCTTTTTCCTTGCTTCTTTCTCTCGCTTGTTTTGCTCGTACAAGTACTTGCCATAATCCATAACCTTACAAACAGGAGGATTTGTGTTAGGAGATATCTTCACCAGATCCAATTCCCTTTCGTTTGCTTTTAGTTGCGCGTCTCTAGCAGAGACAATACCAATCATGGTTCCATCTGCATCAATTAGTCGTACTTCCTTGTCACGAATAGCTGAATTGATCTGTGCATGGTCTTTACTAATAAAAAACACCTCCGAATAATATATCCACCCGCCAAAGCGAATAGAAAGTTAATGTGGTCATCCCACAATAAATAAACAGGTGAAGCCGCGCTTCACCTGTTTTATATGTCAATTTACGAATCTGCATTAATACTAGATATCGTTATTGACCCGCCAGCTATTGCCGGACAAGGTGAGAAGCATTGCTTCTACTTGATTACCATGTAATACTATATATTATAAAACAACTTATGTCAATAGAATCTATCAAAATACAATTAATAGATTCTAGTCCAGGAAATCCTTTAGTTTCTTACTGCGGCTTGGGTGGCGAAGCTTTCTTAATGCCTTTGCTTCAATTTGACGTATTCTTTCTCTTGTAACACTAAATTCTTTACCAACCTCTTCTAAAGTGCGTGCTCTACCATCGTCCAATCCAAAGCGCAGTCTTAGAACTTTTTCCTCTCTTGGGGTAAGAGTATCTAAAACATCGACCAGCTGTTCCTTCAACAGAGCATATGCTGCAGATTCTGCAGGCGCAGGGGCTTCATCATCAGGAATGAAATCACCTAAATGGCTGTCCTCTTCTTCGCCTATGGGAGTCTCCAGCGAAACCGGTTCTTGAGAAATCTTCATAATATCTCTAACTTTATCCTCTGTCATTCCCATTTCTTTTGCAATCTCGTCAGGGGTAGGATCTCTTCCAAGCTCTTGAAGCAGCTGTCTTGATACTCGAATAAGCTTATTAATAGTTTCAACCATGTGAACAGGTATACGTATAGTTCTAGCCTGGTCAGCAATAGCTCTTGTAATAGCCTGCCTTATCCACCATGTAGCATAGGTACTGAACTTAAAGCCTTTTCTATAATCAAACTTTTCTACGGCCTTAATCAGTCCTAAGTTACCCTCCTGAATTAAATCCAAAAATAGCATTCCTCTTCCGACATAACGCTTAGCTATACTAACAACAAGGCGCAGATTTGCTTCTGCTAATTTCCTTTTTGCTGCCTCATCGCCTTCTTCCATTCTCTGCGCTAGGTCGACTTCCTCTTCACTAGTAAGCAGAGGGACTTTTCCTATTTCTTTTAAATACATCCTTACTGGGTCGTCAATGCTTACGCCTTCAGGAACAGATATCTCAGTGGTAGTTTTTTCATCTTCTTTTTCGTCGTCGGAATCTTTTTCCAGTAAAGGGATATCATCGTAGTCTTCATCTGGATTTTCGGGAACAACCTCAATCCCATGCTTCTCAAGAGATTCATAGATTTTTTCAATTTGCTCTGGTGTTATTTCAACACGTTCAAAAGCATCTACAATTTGACGATAGGTTAGTATGCCTTTTTGTTTTCCTTCTTTAGCTAGCTTAATAAAGATAGCTTTAGCGTCCGTGATAACCTCTTCATCGTTTTTCTTATAGGTCAAATTCTTAGCAGATGCTCCTTTAGCTGTGTCCTTCTTAGCTGTATCCTTCTTAGCGGCTTCTTTCTTAACTGGAGCCGTCACTTTTTTAGCAGTCTCTTTCTTCGCCGTTTTTTTCTTTTCCATTTCTACATCAGATTTAGCAACAACTTTTGAATCATCTATATCTTCAATATTGTTCATTTCCTCATTATTCTCTAAATCAACAGGCTTAGCTTTCTTCTTCGCCTTTGTAGTAGATTTATTCTTATCGGGCTCATCGATCATCGTTTTTTTCTTCTCTGTCATATTATCTCTCCACCCCTCGGTTTTTCGTATATTATTAAGCTAATCTTTTTAGTTCGGCAATTTTCTCAGCTCTTTTACTGAACTCAACAGCGAGTTGCTGTCTTTTAGCACCGTCCTGTTCATTTTTAATCCTTTCGACTGTCTGTTTCTGCTCCTCTTCAAGTTTAAAGAGAAGGAGTTTATTAATTATCTGTTCCATGGCCTTCTCGCTGTTCTCTACATCGCATTTTGTTTCGGCAAGCCTTACCATGTATGCAGCCTGCTGCGAATCAAGTTCATTTAATAGTTCAGGTAAAACACAGCTTTTATTCTCTTTTAATCTTTCATATACTTTTTTTGCAACAAGCTTTGCACCAATATCCTTAAATTCATCTAAGCTATATCTTTTTAAAACCATATTGTATAAACGATTTTCATTGCACAGCATCAGTAACAATATGTACTCTAGCTCACCATATTTGGAATCAACATTAGCAATTGAAGATTGTATGTTCACCATACTATTTCTTTTGTTTAGAATATATTTCCCATTTTTTAAGTTCTGATTATTTCTTATTCTTTTTACTTCATTATTTAGTGAATCTATTGAAATTCCATATTGTTCTGCATAATTATTTGCATACAACTCTCTTTCAATCGCGTTGTCATGCTCAGCGAGCACTTCTGCAATGCTGTTGAGTAATTTTAGCTTATCATCTATGGTGTCTATGTTATGTTTTTTTTCCTGTACTTTAATTTTATATTCTAGCAGTGATATTGCCCTATCCACAAGGTTTTTAAACTTTTTAGAGCCATTATTTTTTATATATTCATCCGGATCCTTCCCATCAGGTAATAAAAGCACTCTTACATTGCATCCACTTTTTTCTAAAATATCTAATCCTCGCAATGTAGCCGCCTGTCCTGCGGTATCTGAATCATAACATATAATAACTTCTTCTGAATATTTTTTTAGTATCCACGCTTGGGATTGGGTAAGTGCTGTTCCTAATGATGCCACTGCATAATCTATACCACCTTGGTGCAGTGAAATCACATCCATATAGCCTTCAACAATCAATAATTTATTGCTCTTGCTAAGTCTTGCATAATTCAGTCCATATAGTTCACGGCTTTTATTAAATACAAGAGTATCAGGAGAATTCATATATTTAGGTTGAATATCACCTAATGCCCTTCCACCAAATCCAATAGTATTGCCCCTGATATTAAAAATAGGAAACATAATTCTTCCTCTAAATCTATCTATCAGATTTCCATCTTTAGTTTCTAACGAAATACCAGCCTTAAGTAATAGGTCTTTACTCATTCCTTTTTTTAGTAGGTGTTCTGTAAGCGCATTCTTGCTTTGTGGGGCAACTCCCACACCAAACTGTTTTATTGCTTTTTCTGTTAGATTACGTTTTTTTAAATATCCCTGAGCATCAATACCGCTACTGCTTGCCAAGTTCGAGAAAAAAAATCGAGCAGCTTCCTTATTTACTTCAAGAATATTTTTTCTTAACCTTGCCTTTTCCTTTTCTTTATTATCATCCGGCTCTGGGAGTGTAACGCCGGCTCTATCAGCAAGGAACCTTATGGCATCTAAAAATTCAAGATTCTCAATATTCATAATGAAATGAATAACACTACCACCTTTGTTGCAGCCAAAGCAATAAAAAAACTGTTTTGAGGGTTCTATACAGAAAGAAGCGGTTTTTTCACCGTGGAACGGGCATAGGGCAAAATATCGTCGGCCCTTTCGCTCAAGCTTAATATAGCTTGATGCTACCTCAACAATTTCATTTCGTATTCTTACATCCTCAATTACTTCTTCAGGGTAATACATATAATAAATAACCTCTAGACTTTATTATTCGACATATTGCCTTTTTTTCCTCTTCTAAAGACAGATATTTTAAATGGTTTTTAATGCCAATACATTAATGTATGCTACCAAGACGCGGGAATATATATCCCCTGGAATTTCTTCACGGCATATCTATCAGTCATTCCTGCCACATAATCCAATACTGTCCGTTCAATTCCCTCCGAATCAATTACTTCATAATAATCATCCGGTAAAATAGTAGGATGCTTTAAAATATATAAGAACAGTTCTCTTATCATGCTTTCCGCTTTTGACTCTTCTACTTTAGCAATCGAACCAACGTAAATATTTTTAAACATAAAGCTTCTTAAGCAATCTGAACTCTCTTGAAATTCTTGACTCATACATATGGTTTCATTCTTAATACTATTCTCTACAATATTTATAATCATATTGTTAATCCGGTGAGAAGATGTGTCCCCCAAGGTATTAGAGCATTCCTTCGGCAAATCCTGTTCACTTAGAATTCCTGCGCGTATCGCATCTTCTATATCATGATTAATATAAGCAATTTTATCTGCAAAGCGAACAACGCATCCCTCATAAGTTGATGGCATATTATTTCCAGTGTGGCAACGGATCCCGTCTCTAACCTCCCATGTCAGATTCAAGCCTTTTCTTTCTTTTTCTAACACATCTACTACTCTGACACTTTGCTCATTATGCTCAAATCCCAGAGCGCATACCTGGTTCAAAACTCTTTCCCCTGCGTGTCCAAAGGGAGTATGTCCCAAATCATGCCCAAGAGCAATGGCCTCGGTTAAGTCCTCGTTGAGTTTCAAGCTCCTAGCTATAGTTCTAGCAATTTGTGAAACCTCTAAGGTATGAGTAAGGCGTGTCCTATAATGGTCTCCTTCAGGGGAGATGAAAACCTGCGTTTTATGTTTTAGGCGTCTAAATGTTTTAGAATAGATAATTCTATCCCTGTCTCGTTGAAAAACAGTTCGTATGTCGCACTGCTTCTCATCTTTATCTCGACCCTTGCTTCTTTTACTTAAGCATGCGAATTCAGATAGGTTTTTCTCCTCCATAGCCTCATTATACTCACGAATCTGCATGGACACCTCCTAGAATCTAACTATAACAATCTGACTCAATATGTTTATACCCAAAAAAACGACGGTAAATACCGTCGTTTTAATTGAAAAAATTATGTAGTCCGAAAATCACATATCTACTATACATTCATTGCAGACTACCTTACCTCTAAATTCAACAACCTCGGTTTTAGACTCATCACAAAAAATACACCTTGGAACATACTTATCTAGTATGACATTCCCCTCTTGATTTACATACATTTCAATCTCGTCGCCTTCATTGATGTTTAACTCTTTGCGTAATGATTTGGGAAGTACAATTCTGCCTAAAGAATCTAACTTTCTCACATAACCGGTGGCTCTCATACAAATCCCTCCTTGAAAAAAAATATAGATTATTTTTGAATTATATCATATATTGTCTGAATGTAAATAGAAAATTATTTAAAATTAAGTAATTTTGTGAGTAGGATACCAATTATTTTACTTTTTATGTAAGTTTAATTCCCCCCGTGTACTAATACCCCTTTATATATTATCTTACTAAGTTTGATAACAAAGCAAGTGTTATAACAAATATATTATTACGGAGCATTATTTTAGACCGTTATTATCGAAACATTATTACAGACCAATAATAGTTATGAAATATTAATAATAATTATTTAAACGCTATTTAATGGTTGTATATGGTAATTCCATTATACTATATGCGTATACCGAGTAAAAAATATGGAGGTAA
>CAYMAE010000030.1:0-27984 GCA_964388375.1 uncultured Ruminiclostridium sp. | reverse complement strand
GTGCAGTACGTTTACCATTTCTGGTTTGAAGCATGAATAACTTACCGCGTTCAATTGTAAACTCCATATCCTGCATATCACGATAATGCTTCTCAAGAGTATCTGCAATTTCTACAAATTGATTGTAAGCATCAGGGTTTACTTCATTTAGATGGTCTATTGTTTGAGGGGTACGAATACCTGCAACAACGTCCTCACCTTGAGCGTTCATCAAAAACTCACCATAGAGCTTTTTCTCACCAGTTGAAGGATCACGAGTAAAGGCAACGCCTGTACCTGAATCATCTCCCATGTTTCCATAAACCATTTCCTGTACGTTTACAGCTGTACCCCAATCACTAGGAATATCATTTAATCTTCTATAAACATTGGCGCGAGAATTATCCCATGAACGGAAAACTGCATCTACCGATTTTATAAGCTGAGTTTTTGGATCCTGTGGAAATTCTGCTCCCATTTCTTTCTTATAAAGCTCTTTATATTGACCAACAAGTTCCTTTAAATCATCGGCATTCAAATCAGTATCAAGCTTAGCACCCTTATTATTTTTCATAGTATCTAATAGATGATCAAACTTGCTTTTTTCTAATCCCATGACAACATCACTAAACATTTGAATAAATCTTCTATAGCTGTCATAAGCAAATCTTGGATTGTTAGTTAGCTTTGCCAATCCTTCAACAACTATATCATTAAGACCGAGATTTAAAATGGTATCCATCATACCTGGCATTGAAGCTCTAGCACCTGAACGAACCGATACAAGTAAAGGGTTATCAGGATTGCCAAATTGTTTGCCAATATTTTGTTCCATTTTAGAAAGATATTCATAAGTTTCGTCCTGAATATCAGATGAAATCTTTTTTCCATCTTCATAATATCTTGTGCAAGCCTCTGTTGTAATCGTAAATCCTCTTGGAACCGGTAACCCTAAGCCTGTCATTTCTGCCAGGTTAGCACCTTTGCCACCAAGTAAGTTTCTCATTGTAGCGTTACCTTCGCTAAAGAGATAAACGTATTTTGCCATTTTTTTACCTCCATTTATATTCAGAAGCAATTTTTAGCTTCTAATAATGCTTAGCTTCTAACAAACAATTAATAGGATATTTTATCATGTAAATAAGCTTCTAACCCCTGCATGGGAATTCTTACCTGCTGCATTGTATCACGTTCACGTATTGTAACGCAACCATCATCTAGAGAATCAAAATCGAAGGTTATACAGAAAGGTGTTCCTATCTCGTCTTGCCTTCTATATCTTTTACCTATAGATCCAGTTTCATCAAATTCACATACTAATACCTTACTAAGAGATTCGTATATCTTAAATGCCTCAGCCGATAGCTTCTTGGAAAGAGGCAAAATTGCTGCTTTAACAGGTGCAAGAGCTGGATGTAATCTCAATACTGTTCTTACATCACCTTCTGCAATCTCTTCTTCATCATATGCGTCGCTTAAGAATGCTAATGCAACACGATCTGCTCCCAATGAAGGCTCTACACAATACGGAACATATTTTTCTTCCTTTATTGGATCAAAGTATGATAAATCTTCTTTAGTATGGTCCATATGCTGCTTTAGATCAAAATCGGTACGATTTGCTATGCCCCATAGCTCACCCCATCCAAATGGGAATTTAAACTCTATGTCTGTTGTGGCTTTACTATAGTGTGATAGCTCCTCTTTCGCATGGTCTCTCATTCTGAGACTTTCTTCTTTTATGCCAAGATTAATTAGCCAATCTTTACAAAAATCCTTCCAATAGTAGAACCAATCCATATCAGTTCCAGGCTCGCAGAAAAACTCCAATTCCATTTGTTCAAATTCTCTGGTTCTAAATATGAAATTACCGGGGGTAATTTCATTTCTAAAGGATTTACCTATTTGTCCTATTCCAAATGGTATCTTCTTTCTTGTTGATCTTTGAACATTTTTAAAATTCACAAAAATTCCTTGGGCAGTTTCTGGTCGAAGATAAATCTCATTTTTTGAGTTTTCGGTAACACCCTGGAATGTTTTAAACATAAGGTTAAATTTTCTAATATCGGTAAAGTCGTGTCCGCCACAACTAGGACATGGTATATTTTTTCCCTTAAGATATGAGGTCATTACTTCATTAGGAAGACCATCTACAGGCATTTCAATACCGTTTTCAGTGTTATAATCCTCAATAATTTTATCTGCACGATGTCTTGTTTTACATTGTTTACAATCAATGAGTGGGTCTGAGAAACCGCCCACATGGCCTGATGCCACCCAAACCTGGGGATTCATTAGAATTGCACTATCCAGACCAACATTATTAGGATGCTCCTGGATAAACTTTTTCCACCAAGCTTTTTTTACATTATTCTTAAATTCAACACCCAATGGGCCATAATCCCAAGTGTTTGCAAGGCCATCATAGATTTCTGAGCCTTGAAATATAAACCCTCTGATTTTACATAATGCAACCACTTTTTCCATGGATTTTTCGAAATGCATATTTAAATTCCTCCCAAGCTAATTTCTTTATATAACTGCATCTTCACTGCTGTTAAGCGAACCCTCTACTAAATTGTCATGAGATTGTTGGGCCTTCTTAACTCTGTGATAAGAAAAAGCTTTTTCTGAAACTTCGTGTATTGCAATAGTAACATCCTTCTCCGAATCAAAATTAGTTAATTTTGGGGCGCCATCTGTTAGCATACGGGCTCTTTTTGCTACTACAATAACTAATGTATAGCGGCTATCCACATTCTCTAAAAGATTTGACATTGGTGGATAAATCATAAACCTTCACTCCTCTATATTTTTTGGTATTTATCTATTAATAATTTATTACGCACTGTTTTCATTTTTTCTGCCTGAACTATATTTTGAAACCTTTTTGCAGCATCTTCAACGCTGTCATTAAGTATTAAATAATCATATTTATCAATTAACTGTAATTCTTCTTTAGCTCTTGCAAGCCTTCTTCTAATAGATTCCTCAGTTTCTGTTTCTCTTCCCCTAAGACGATTTTCTAACTCTTTAAAATCCGGGGGCAATATAAAGCAGAGTACACAATCGGGGTATTTTTTCTTTATATTGATTGCTCCTTCTACCTCAATTTCTAAGAGTACTATTTTTCCTTTTTCAATCTCACGAAATACAAGTTCTTTGGGTGTTCCATAATAGTTATTGCAATACTCAACCCATTCTATAAGTTGATCGTTCTTTATCATGTCTTCAAATGATTCTCTTGATATAAAATAATAGTTTTTACCATCAACCTCGCCTTGTCTTGGCAAACGGGAAGTGGCTGATACTGAAAAAACAATATCTTTTTCTTGCTCAGTCATTCTTCTTACAACAGTGCCCTTGCCTACCCCAGCAGGCCCTGAAACAACAATTAAAAGACCGGGATTCATATTTTATCCTCTCGTTCTGTCTTTTTCTTTTTCTTTACATTTTCAGTAGAGGTAGATGCACTTATATCTTCTATCCTGCTTGCAACAGTTTCGGGCTGGAGCGCAGATAGAATAACATGGTCGCTATTGGTAATGATTACGGCACGTGTTCTTCTTCCATAGGTTGCGTCAATCAGTATGCCGCGTTCTCTACTCTCTTGGATTATGCGCTTAATCGGGGCAGACTCTGGACTTACAATTGCTACTATTTTATTAGCAGATACCATATTTCCAAAACCAACATTAATTAGCTTCATAAGTTCTTCCCCCTCGCACAAATAATTACTCAATATTCTGAATTTGTTCTCTTAGTTTTTCAATTTCACTTTTAAGTTCCACAACATTATTTGTTATTTCTAGATTATTAGCTTTAGATCCAATTGTATTGACCTCTCTGTTCATTTCCTGAATTAAAAAGTCAGCCTTCTTGCCTACAGGACTACCTGCATTAAGCATATTCCTCATTTGTATAATATGACTTTTCATTCTTACTAGCTCTTCGTCAATACTGCATTTATCAGCAAATATCGCGACCTCGGTAGCAATCCTGTTCGGGTCTGTCAATTGCCAATCTACTAATTCTGCAAGCCTTTCCTCGAGCCTGGCTTTATAATCTTTTACTACAGATGGTGATTGCTCTTGAATCTTACCTATAAATACTTCAATTGCCGATAAGTTAGCAAAGAGGCTCTCCTTAAGCTTTTCTCCCTCAATAATCCGCATTTCAAGAAGCTCATCTAAAGCTATATCAATTGCTTTAAGAAGGATTGAACCAATTTCCTCGTTATTATCCTGCTTCTCCACCTTAAGAATATCAGGAAACCTTGCAAGCGTCGAAGCGTTAATATCATCCTTCAATCCAAGGTTACTAGTTACTTTTCTTAATGCATCACAATAAGCCTGCGCAAGTTTTTCATCAAGAACAACCTCTTGACCCCGCGAGGAACTGTTATCATAAGTTATGTATAAATCTGTTTTTCCTCGAACTATTCTATTAGAAACAAGAGAACGAATTTGTTCTTCCAATGCAGAAAGCTGCTTAGGCATTCTAAGAAATATGTCACTATAACGGTGGTTAACTGTTTTAACCTCGACGGTAAAAGTAATATCATTTTCTGTATATTCACTGTGGCCAAAACCGGTCATGCTTCTTAACATTTATGTTTAGTACTCCTTATTTTTGATGGATATTAATCATCATTTTCATCCATTTCAAGAACATTATTTATTGACTGATTCACCCTTGTTTTATCGAAGGGCTTGATTATAAAATCCTTTGCTCCTTGCTTTAGTGCCTCTATAATCATTGATTGTTGCCCCATTGCAGACACCATAATAATACGGGTCTTAGGACTGACCTTTAAAACTTCTTTTACAGCCTGTATTCCATCCATTTCAGGCATAGTAATATCTAATGTCAAAATATCAGGTTTAAATTTTTCAGCCAAAGCTACAGCTTCTTTTCCATTTGAAGCCTCTCCTAAAACCTCATATTCATCAGTCTGATTTATTATATTTTTCAATAAAGAACGCATAAATATTGCATCATCTGTAACAACAAAAGTAATCTTATCCATAAGTCATTTCACCTAATTCATACATAATAATAGACAGGGCCGAGATTGAGGCTGTTTCTGTTCTTAAAATTCGCCTTCCCAATCCTACTGTATCATGTCCCCATTTTCTGTATATTTCAATTTCTTGATCTGAGAATCCACCTTCCGGACCCACAATAATGGAAATATCCTCAATCTTATTAATAGTATAACATTTTAAAACTTCTTTCAAACATTTTTTTGATTCATTCTCATATAATAAGATGCTATAATCAAAATCCTTTAATAATTCAGATAAATCCCCGAATTTAATTGGTTCTAAAACCTCCGGAACATATGCCCTATGGCATTGCTTTGCCGCCTCCTTAGCTATCTTTGACCAGCGATTAGCTTTTTTAGCTTTGTCCTTCTCATTAATTTTTACAACAGTTCTCTCTGTGATAATAGGAACAATTTTATAAACTCCAAGTTCCACAGTTTTTTGGATAATTAAATCCATTTTGTCGCCCTTGGGAATTCCCTGAAATAGTGTTACGCGTGCCTTAGGCTCAGTATCAGGTTTATATGAGGATTCTATCTTTGCTAAAGCATTATTTTCATTTATTGAAACAATAGTAGAAACATATTCAATACCACTTCCATCAAAGACATGAATAGTATCTTGTGGTCCTAGCCTTAAAACTTGTTTTAAATGCTTGAAATCATAGCCTTCAAGCAATATCTCTTCATCTTTTATATTAGCAGGATCAACTAAGAATCTATGCACAGAAAACCATTGCCTCCCATTCTCCCATACTAATTTCATCAATCAATGAGAGCCCTAGTTCGATATAGGCCCTTTTCACTTCAGGCTTGCGATCCTTAATTATCCCTGAAAGAATAATTTTAGTGCCGCTTTTTAAATAATTCTTAATATCTTTTGAAATATCAAGTATTACATCAGCAATTATATTAATAAATATTAAGTCAAATGATTCCTTAGGAATATCGCTTAAAACAGCTTGTTTTACTTTGATTATATCAGTTTGATTATTATTATCAACATTCTGGCGAGCAACTTTCACTGCAGCATCATCTATATCAGCAGCAAGGACCGAGGACGCCCCAAATTTTGCTCCTAGGATAGCTAGAACAGCTGTGCCACACCCTAAGTCCAAGACTCTATCTCCACTTTTAATATACTTTTCTCCCAAAAGAGCACACATCTGTGTAGTTTCATGGGTACCAGTACCAAAAGCCATCCCTGGATCCATTTCTATAATAATCTCGTTTGCTTTAGGGGTATAATCTTCCCAGCTTGGTTTTATAACAACATTTTCGGTGAAATTAAATGGTTTGAAGTATTCTTTCCAAACATTCTTCCATTCGTTATCATCCCTAATAGAGCATTTAATGTCACCTTTCCCTATATTCATATACTTTGAAATTTCAGTGAAAAACAGACTTAATTCCTCGGATAACATTGCATGATTTCTATCGTCCGAAAAATACGCCCTAATAATTATATCTGTTCCATATTTGTCCAAAAAGCCATCGTCAACATAATCTATATATATATTATCCTCTAGCACTCGGCGAAACGCCGATGAATCCACTGTTTCCGTTCCTTTGGCACCCATACTCATTAGTTTTTCAGAAACAGCCTCAGATGAATCATTGTTTGTAATAACTTCTACTTCAATCCACTTCATGGATAACCTTACTTTCTGAGCTCATTACTCCTTAAATAAATCCTTCACCTTTTCAAAAAAGCCCTTTTTCTGTTCAAGACCTTCATCACCACTAATTTCTGCAAACTCTCGCAATAGTTCTTTTTGCTTTTCCGAGAGTTTTGTGGGAACCTCTACATTGACACGGATATATTGGTCACCCTTAGCTTCGCTTCTCAAACGTTTTATTCCTTTTCCTCTAAGCTTAAACACAGTTGCTGTCTGTGTTCCATCCGGAATATTATACTTTATTAGACCCTCTAAGGTGGGTATATCTATTTCTGCACCTAAAGCTGCCTGTGTAAATGATACGGGAATATCACAGACCACATCATATCCCTCACGTTTAAAAATCTCGTGGGGCTTGATATGTATTGTGACATACAAATCCCCGGCTGTACCGCCACGCAGGCCAACGTCGCCCTCATTTTTTATCGAAATGGTCTGACCATCATCTATACCTGCAGGAATTTTTAAGGTTATGCGTGAGTTTTTGGAAACTCTTTCGTTTCCACGGCAAGTTTCACAGGGTTCAGTAATAATCTTTCCCTTGCCCTTGCAAACATTACATGTTTGTACCTCAACATATTGGCCAAAAACAGACGGTCTTGTATGTCTTGTCTGTCCACGTCCTTGACATTGCTTACACTTTTCAACAGAAGAGCCTGGCTTTGAACCGGTTCCCTTACATGTGCCACATGCTTGCATTCTGGTTACGGGAATCTCTTTTTCCGCTCCGAATGCAGCCTCCTCGAATGTTATATCCAGTGAATATTGACGGTCTTTTCCTCTTACTGGTTGATTTTGCCTATTTTCACCGCTTCGCCTAAAGCCTCCACCCATAAATGTCTCGAAAAGGTCGTCTAGACCACCAAAGCCAAATCCATCAAAACCGCCGCTAAAGCCCCCCGAACCATCAAAAGCAGAATGCCCAAATCTATCATATTGAGAACGTTTTTCTTCATCACTTAAAATACTATATGCCTCATTTGCCTCTTTAAAAGCAGCTTCAGCATCCTTATTTCCCGGATTTATATCAGGATGATACTTTTTTGCAAGCTTTCTATACGCTTTTTTTATCTCATCTGCAGATGCTTGTTTTGAAACTCCAAGCACCTCGTAATAATCTTTTTTATCTGCCAAGGTTAGCCCTCCAAATTAAATCTTTTTACATAGTTGAAACGGTAGATGTCTTATTGTATCATATACGGAAGCTAAGACAAATACCGTTTCCTATTAAAATCTTCTTCTAATCATTTGATTTATTGTGTATTTCTAACCATCATCATGATCTATTGCTGTGCGTCATTCTCATCTTCATCAACAACTTTATAGTCAGCATTGTATACATCATCTGTTGGTTCACCGCCGTTAGGGTTAAATCCTGCATTAGGATCTTGTCCTTGGCCTTGCGCGCCGCTTTGTTGATATAATTTCTCGGATATTTTGTAGAAAGCTTGGGTCATAGATTCTGTAGCCTGCTTAATGGCTGCAGTATCAGTACCCTTTAGAGCTTCCTTAACCTTACTAATTTCTGCTTCAACAGAGGACTTATCATCTGCACTTATTTTATCACCTAAATCTTTTAGTGTTTTCTCAGTCTGATAAACCATTGAATCGGCTTCGTTGCGCGCCTCTATATCTTCTTTTTGTTTCTTATCATCGGCTGCAAACTTTTCAGCCTCCTTAATAGCCTTATCTATATCTCCATCATTTAGGTTAGAGCTTGCAGTAATTGTAATTTCCTGCTCGTTTCCTGTACCCATATCCTTGGCAGAAACATGTACTATGCCATTTGCGTCAATATCAAATGTAACCTCAATCTGTGGCATCCCACGAGGTGCTGGAGCAATACCTGAAAGCTGGAAATTACCTAATAGTTTATTATTAGAAGCCATTTCTCTCTCGCCCTGATAAACCTTGATATCAACACTTGTCTGACTATCTGCTGCTGTTGAAAATATCTGGCTCTTCTTTGCAGGAATTGTAGTATTCCTTTCAATAAGCTTTGTAAACACCCCACCAAGGGTTTCAATACCAAGAGAAAGTGGAGTAACATCCAATAGAAGTAAATCTTTTACCTCACCAGAAAGCACACCTGCCTGTATAGCTGCACCTACAGCAACACATTCATCAGGATTAATTCCTTTGAAAGGGTCCTTGCCTAGTTGTTTCTTAATAGCATCCTGAACAGCAGGGATACGTGTTGAGCCGCCTACCAATAAAACTCTATCAATCTCATTAGGTGAAAGGTCTGCATCTGAAATTGCCTTACGTAAAGGTTCCATGGTCTTTTCAACCAAATCCTCAGTAAGCTCATCGAACTTAGCACGTGACAATGTTATATCCAAATGCTTAGGTCCTGTTGCGTCTGCGGTGATAAACGGAAGATTAATGTTCGACTGAGCTACACCAGAAAGCTCAATCTTAGCTTTTTCAGCTGCTTCCTTAAGGCGTTGCATAGCCATTTTATCATTTTTCAAATCTATGCCGCTATCCTTTTTAAACTCTTCTGCAAGCCAATTTATTACTCTTTGGTCAAAGTCATCGCCACCTAAACGGTTATTTCCATTAGTTGCAAGAACTTCGAAAACTCCATCTCCAATTTCAAGAAGGGATACGTCAAAGGTTCCTCCTCCTAAGTCAAACACAAGAATCTTCTGATCATTTTCTTTGTCCAAACCATAAGCCAAAGCTGCAGCTGTGGGCTCATTGATTATTCTTAATACCTCAAGACCTGCAATTTTGCCCGCATCCTTCGTAGCCTGGCGCTGAGAGTCAGAAAAGTATGCTGGAACCGTAATAACAGCCTGGGATATGCTCTCGCCTAGATATGCCTCTGCATCTGCCTTAAGTTTTTGTAAAAACATTGCAGATATTTCCTGAGGTGTATAATTCTTATCGTCGATTTTAACTTTTTTGTCAGTGCCCATATCTCTTTTTATGGACATAACAGTTTTTTCTGGGTTAGTGATTGCCTGTCGCTTTGCAACCTGACCTACAAGCCTTTCCCCAGTTTTGGAAAATGCAGCTACAGATGGGGTTGTGCGATTTCCTTCCGCATTTGCGATAACTACTGGCTCGCCACCCTCCATAACAGCTACACATGAATTAGTTGTTCCAAGGTCTATACCTATAATTTTTGCCATATTAAACACTCTCCTATTTTTTATTTAAGGTCAAAGAGTACAATTTGAGTACTATATTATAATCATTTTATACTTAGTAATTGAGCCTATCTTTTCTATAATAAAGTTGTGGTTACTAATTTGCAACCTTAACAACTGAATGTCGAATTACTGTTTCATCTTTATAAATGTAACCCTTTTGGAATTCTTCAACTACTATATTACTATCGATACTATCATCCTCAACATGCATTACAGCGTTATGGATCGCGGGATCGAAGGACGAACCAACAGCTTCAATGGGCTTTATCTGCAGTTTATCAAGGACGTCAATTATTTGCTTAAACACCAGGTTCACGCCTTCTTTTAAGCCCTGCCCTTCGTCGTTTTCAGCTGCATCTATAGCTCTTTGTAAATTATCAACTATCGGTAGAAATTTACCGGCAACATCAGATAATGCATCAACATAAATTCTTTCTTTTTCCTTTTGAGTCCTCTTTCTGAAATTATCAAATTCAGCAGCCATTCGTTGGATACGGTCGGTCAATTCTAGGTTTTCTGCTTCCTTTTTTTCTAGGAGTTCTTCTAAATTATTATCTGTATCCTTCTTTTCCGAATCAGAATTTACATCTTCTTCTTTTATTTCCCCAGATTTTTCAAGATTTTCAGAGTTAATTGTCTTCTCTTCAAGGTCATCCTTAATCTGATTAATATCACCGTTCTTCGCCATTAACTTTACTTCCTTTCTTTTCATTAGGAATCATCTGCTAGCATGCGAATGATTTCTCTATTTAAAAGCTCTTTTATATATTTTATAGAGGAAACCACCTTGCCATAGGTCATTCTAGTCGGGCCTATAACACCAATGGTCCCAATATCTTTTCCTTCTCCACCATATACAGTGGTTATTATGCTCAATTCCTTCATTTCATCAATTTCATTTTCACTTCCGATTTTAAAATCGAGTGTCTGCTTCTCGGCTGCCTTTTTTACCATTTCAGTAATAACGTCTTCTTCCTTAAGTAGCACTAATACCTCTCTAGCTTTCATTAGGTCGCCAAATTCAGGGTGATTAAGAATATTGGTAAGCCCCTCCAAGTATATATCAGCAGTTTCAATCTTTTTGACACATTCCTCGATTGATGATAATACCGATAAAATAACTGAGGAAGGAACGTTAATTTCTCGTTGAAGCTCAGAAATGCTACTTCTTTTAATCTGGTCTATGGTTTTGCCTTGAATAAGCATATTAATAGCATTGCTAAGTCTATCTACACTACTTTTGTCAATCAGATTTTCATGTCTAATAATTCTATTGTGTATAATCCCTTCTTTAGCAATAACTACAACTAAAGTTCTCTTATCATCAACATTAAAAAGCTGAACAGATTTAATTACAGTACTTGTTATTTGTGGAGCCATTACAACAGCAGTATAACCAGTTACATCCGAAATAAGAATACTGGCTCTTTTTATAAGTTGACTAAACTCTTCAATTCTCTCTTCCATAGCTTGGCTAATTATTGACATCTCATTATGAGCTAATTTCTGTAACTGCATAAGGTTATCAACATAAAAGCGATAGCCCTTATCTGAAGGAACTCTTCCTGCAGACGTATGCGGCTGCGTGATATATCCTAACTCTTCTAAGTCAGCCATTTCATTGCGAATGGTTGCAGACCCAAGGCCAAGATCATGTTTTTTGGCAATAGTTCTAGAGCCTACTGGCTGAGCAGAGTCAATATAGTCATCAATAATGGATTTTAAAATAAATCTTTTCCGTCCATTTAGTTCATTTTCCCAGACCATGATCTTCACCTCCTTATTGTTGTTAGCACTCTCAGTCATCGAGTGCTAATACTAAAATATCATTGTACCCACACTTTGTCAAGTATTCGTAAAAAATGTGTTCTCGGTAGAGGGAAACGATTACCGACATAGCATACAAAATGGAGGTTTGATAATTAGCACACGCGTTGCGCTAGTTATCAAACCTCCATCATCTTTTCTTTATACCTTATAATTTATCTTAGTATTGTAATGGACATCCTAATGCCTTCTCCATGTAAATCGTCAGCATCTAGTTGACTTTTCATGGGTTTTAGTTTTTTTAGGATTTCTATGTAACGAGTATCAGATTTTAAATCTTCCAAATCTACTGTTGCATCACCGGTAATATCTATATGAATATTGTTACCGCCAGTATATGCAACCACCTCAATATTACCAATTCGCTTTGTATTATCATTTCCTTTATAGTACGCTTTATCAAGCAAGAGCCTAATAAGATTATCTAAAGGAAGCGAAATTCTATCGGCCACCTCTTTATCGACTTCTACATTTTCTCCTAAAGTTGAAAATATAACCTCTAGATGATTCTCTTCTATTATTGAACAAACAGACCGGGTCAGCTTCTGGAATGCCTGTTGAAGTGTCACCATGCGGAGCTCTTTGAGGATGTTTTTTATATCTGTAATCATATGGTATGCCTTTGTTGATTCAATTGTCAGCGAATCGTTGCTACCAAATCGTAAAACAGACTCATCTTTAACCGAATCATATAGATTACTTACATCTTGAATTATACCTATTATTTGATCAAGTCTTTCAAGTGGAATTTTTACATATTGATTAGTCGGTCCTGTATTTCTGACCTTTTGCATACGAATTGCTTTGATAATGTCGGAGGCTTCAACTTTTTTCTCTCTTAATACTAATTCTCCAAACTTCATCTTGTTGCTACTCTTAGATTGCTTTTTCAAGATGTCTTCAACTTCGGATTCATCCATTGCACCTTCTTGTACAAGAATTTCACCTATTCGTGATTGCTTACCGAAAGACTGTCGCGCTTCTAAGAGAATATCATTTTTATACGCTATAATACCCTTTATATGTCTCTCAATTTCACCAGAAAACTCACTATTTTCAGTCTCTTGTGGTCTGTTTTTAATCTCTTTTATGAATTTAATTGAGTCTAATACAACATTTATTATGTCCTTGGAGGTTGTTTGGGAATACTTTTTTACTGTCTCTAAAAGTTCTTCGCTTGCAGTTGCAATTCTTGTGCCTGCTAGATTATTTAACAGCCCCAACAATCCCCTTACTGTATGAAAGTTGCAGTATATAGTATTTAGAATCTCTTTATTACTAGGATCCATCTCTAAGTTAACAAGCTCAAGCTCTATATCACTGAGGATTTCATCTATCTCACTCATGAAATCTTCCATATAGCTATTACTTATTTCGTTAAGTTCAGGAATTTTTAAAGCTATATCCTTGTTATCTGTATATTCCATCACGATATTCCTCCTAGATTTTATTTATTTATTATGCCTCAGCCCTCAAAATCTTTATTCTAGTTATACTAACTCAAGAATAACCCTATTTGCAAAATCTAACCCTTTTTTCGTTAATTTTATCAAAGTACTTTGGCACTCAATAAGACCTTGCTTTACAAGCCTATCAACTTTCGTCTTATATCTGGCCTCAATGTTAATTCCAAACTCTTTTGCAATAACTGCAAAGTCAATTCCTTCTTCAAGCCTAATACCTAAGAAAATGAACTCTTCAATTGCATCCTCTATGGTAAGGCTGTAGCTTTCTGAGAGTATAAGCTCTTTATTGTTCACACCTTCAATATATGTAGCTACATCTGAAGTATTAGCAAATCGTCTGTTGTCAACAAAAGAATGTGCCCCCGATCCAACTCCCAGGTAGTACCCTCGTCTCCAATAATTCATATTATGTTGGCATATATAATTAGGTTTCGCAAAATTTGATATTTCGTATTGTCTAAACCCTTCCTTATTAAGGCATTCTACAGCGTAATAATACATTTTTCTATCTAGCTCTTCATCAATTTCGGATAATTCTCCACTTTTCTTCATTTTCCCGAACAGTGTTTCCTCTTCGATTATCAAGCTATAGCATGAAACATGAGTAATACCTAAAGAAACTATTTTTTCTACGGTCTCCCGCCACTGAACAAAAGTTTGATTAGGGACTCCAAATATTATATCGGCATTTATGTTCTCAAATCCATGCTTTTGTGCTAATTTTAAACTTATTATAAAATCCTGATAGCTATGAATCCTTCCCAGATTATTCAAAAGATCATCTTGGCAGGCCTGAAGACCTATACTAAGGCGATTTATGCCAAATTCCTTATATGCTCGTAGCTTTTCGTCCGACAATGTCCCTGGATTTGTTTCAATAGTGCTTTCACAGCCCTTATTGATTCTATAATACTTATGGATAGCATTCAAAATCTTTAAAATAAGCTTTGGGGGGATTAAAGATGGTGTTCCACCACCTATAAAAAGAGTATCAATAACGGGATTATTATACTCATCTGACTTTATAATAAGCTCATTAACTACTGCATCTACATATTGCTCCCAGTAATCCTCCATCCCTGGGTATGATGAAAAATCACAATAGTGACACTTTTTTTTGCAAAACGGAATATGAATATAAAGTCCCATTTGTTTTTGGTTCATAAATTGCCTTACTTTCAACTCTTTCCTTATGTGTCAAGCTTAAGCACACTCATAAAGGCTTCCTGAGGAATCTGTACGCTGCCAACTTGACGCATACGCTTCTTACCTTCCTTCTGCTTTTCAAGTAGCTTCCTCTTTCGTGATATATCACCGCCATAGCACTTAGCAAGTACATCCTTTCTAAATGCCTTAACGGTCTCTCTAGCAATAATTTTGTTGCCAATACATGCTTGAATAGGAATTTCAAACATCTGTCTGGGAAGGGTATCCTTAAGCTTTTCAGCAATACGCCTACCCCTAGAATATGATTTTTCGCTATGAACAATGAACGAAAGGGCATCTACGATCTCACCATTCATCTTTATATCAAGTTTTACAAGATCTGATACCTTGTAGCCCTTTAACTCATAATCCAATGATGCATAACCTTTAGTGCGTGATTTAAGTGCATCAAAGAAATCATATATGATTTCATTTAGCGGCATTTCATATTTCAATATAGCTCTTGTTGACTCTAAATACTCCATGCCTTGGTATATTCCTCGTCTGTCCTGACAAAGCTCCATAATATTTCCAACAGAATCTGTAGGAGTCATTATTGTAGCGTTAACTATAGGCTCCTCCATTTTTTCAATTAAAGTAATATCAGGCATATTTGTGGGGTTATCAAGTTCAATGACTTCACCATTAGTTTTAGTAATCTTATAAATAACACTTGGCGCGGTAGTAATCAGGTCAAGGTTATACTCCCGCTCCAGACGCTCTTGGACAATCTCCATATGAAGTAAGCCCAAAAATCCACAACGAAATCCAAAACCTAATGCCATAGACGTTTCAGGTTCAAATAATAAAGATGCATCATTTAACTGCAACTTTTCAAGTGAGTCTCTCAGATCACCATATTTGGCACCATCTGCAGGATAAACACCACAGAATACCATGGGTACTGCTTTTTTATAACCCGGTAGTGGTTGTTTTGCTGGATTCTCAGCATTGGTTATTGTATCACCAACACGGCAATCCTTGACATTCTTAATACTTCCGCAAATAAAACCTACCTCTCCGGCTAGAAGATATTCACTTGGAACAAGTCCACCCGCTCTAAGATAACCAATTTCAGTCGCCGGAAATTCTTTTCCGGTATGCATCATACGAATTGTATCTCCAAGCTTAACTTGTCCCTCCATAATTCTTATATATGCTACTACCCCTTTATATGCGTCATAATATGAATCAAAAACCAGCGCTTTAAGAGGAGCTTCCTCATCACCCTTAGGTGGTGGGATAAGTTCAACAATCTTTTCTAAGACTTGATCAATATTAATGCCATTTTTGGCTGATATCAGGGGTGCATTTTGAGCCTCAATGCCTATTACATCCTCTATTTCATGAATAATTTCTTCCGGCCTTGCTCCAGGTAAATCTATTTTATTAATAACTGGCATTATTTCAAGGTCATTTTCAAGAGCGAGATATACATTGGCCAGTGTTTGGGCCTGTATACCCTGGGAAGAATCGACAACTAATATAGCCCCTTCACAGGCTGCTATACTTCTGGACACCTCATAGTTAAAGTCCACATGCCCGGGGGTATCAATAAGGTTGAAAATGTATTTCTCTCCATCAGATGCCGTATAAACCATCCTAACGGCCTGAGCTTTAATTGTGATGCCACGTTCTCTCTCAATATCCATATTGTCAAGGACTTGCTCATCCATCTCTCTATCTGTTAGAGCACCTGTTTTTTCAAGTAATCTATCAGCTAAGGTTGATTTGCCATGATCAATATGTGCTATGATACAGAAATTGCGTAATTTACTTTGTCTTTCATTCCCCATATTTTTAAAAACCTCATCCATCCTTGTCTACATTTTTTTGTTTTTCATGTTGATATTATTTATTCAAATACTAATTAAATACTTATTAATATTCATTATGACGAGTTTACAGATGTCCACAATATTATAACATATGGCAATTTTTCATACAATCTCACATAACGTCAATGAGAGCTCTTCTTCTAAAACCATTTTGTGTATTTTTTCATATTAGCTTTCTTCAATTATAAAGGCCGGCTATTATTAACCGGCCTGTTGTCTGCCTTATTCCTTTTCAAAACTTGCACATTCAGTGTCACTTTCGGTTGAACAAGACGATGCGCTTCTTGCAACCTGAATATTTTCAAGACTGCACATCGGCTCACTCTTGGCATGGAATCTACATTCTTTTACTGAACATCCTATTGATCTATTTGTTTTCACTGCAAACTCACCTCCCAATTTATTATTGGTTATGCCGTGCAGTCTTATTCTGCATTGATAATGCAAATTAACTATTTAAGCCCAATATCTTTTCGATAATGAGCATTTTTAAAATCAATTAATGAGACAGCATTATAAGCTTTTTCACGGGCAGCTTGAATATCTTCAGCTAAAGCTGTAACCCCAAGTACCCGGCCTCCATTGGTATAAAACTTATCATTGCCCTTCTTTGTTCCGGCATGAAAGACAATAATATGCTCTTTATTCGCTAATTCATCGAGCCCTTTTATCTCAAATCCTTTGATATAGTTTTGTGGATAGCCTCCAGATGCCATTACAACACAAACAGCGGCATTTTTCTTCCAAGATACATTTACTTCGTCTAATCTTTCATCAATAATTGCATCAAAAATATCCAACAAATCATTATCTAGGCATGGAAGGACAACCTGTGTTTCAGGATCGCCAAATCGAGCATTGTATTCTAATACTTTTACGCCCTCTTTCGTTAGCATTAATCCAAAGTATAAAACACCCTTAAATTGTCTACCTTCGTTATTCATAGCCTCTACGGTAGGCTTGAATATAGTCTTCATACATTCCACTTCAAGCTCTTTTGTATAGAATTTACTCGGAGAAAAAGCACCCATCCCACCAGTATTAGGTCCCTGATCATTATCATAAGCTCTCTTATGGTCTTGGGAGCTAACCATAGGAATAATGGTCTTTCCATCTGTGAAGGCAAGTACTGAAACCTCAGGGCCAGTCAAAAATTCCTCGACTACTATCTTTTCCCCTGCCGTTCCAAATTTTTTATCCTCCATTAGGGAAGCTACTGCATCTAGGGCTTCATCTTTTGTATTACAAATTAATACACCCTTACCTAGAGCTAATCCATCTGCCTTTACCACTAAAGGTAAATTTGCTGCCTTAACGTATTCTGTAGCTAAAACATAATCATCGAAGACTTCATAGCCTGCCGATGGAATATTATACTTTTTCATTAAATCCTTAGAAAACACCTTGCTAGCCTCAATAATAGCAGCAGCTTTATTAGGACCAAATGCACGTATTCCAGCAGACTCCAAAGCATCCACCATACCTGCGGCTAAAGGATCATCAGGTGCAACAACTACCATCTGGATTGACTCTCTTTGAGCAAAGTCCACAATTTTTTCGATTTCCATAGCATTTATGGGGACACATTCAGCTATTTGTGATATGCCACCATTACCAGGTGCACAATAAATCTTTGTAACACTTGGGCTTTGCTTAAGCTTCCATATAATTGCGTGTTCTCTGCCACCGCTTCCTATAACAAGAATCTTCATTTTTCACCTCTAAAGTATCTCAACATGTCTGCCATTTAGCTTAATTTTCCCTTGGCTAAAAAGTTTGATAGCTTCGGGCAAAATAAGCCATTCGGCTTGCTCCATTACCCTTTTTTGCAGCGTTTCGGGAGTATCATCCGGTAAAATCTCAACGGCCTTTTGTAATATTATAGGACCCGAATCATATTGAGTATCAACAAAATGAACTGTTGCGCCTGTGATCTTTACTCCATACTCAATAGCCTTCTTATGTGGGATAGTGCCATAATACCCTTTGCCACAAAAAGAGGGAATAAGCGAGGGATGAATATTAATAATGGCATTTTTATAATAATTTACAAACTTATCACCAAGTAGGCTTAAAAAGCCTGCAAGTACAACAAGCTCAACATCAAAGCTTTGCATATGTGCTAGAATAGCTTCGTCATACGATTGCATAGAAGCTAAATCTTTTTTTGAAATCACAGCCGAAGGTATGTTTTTTTTCTTTGCCCTTTCAAGAGCATATACTCCAGGTTTACTTGACACTACAGTAACAATTTGGCATCCTGACAAATTACCTGAATCAATATTGTCGAATATGGCCTGGAGATTTGTTCCCCCTCCTGAAACCATAACCCCAATCTTTAACATATCTCGATTTTCTCCTCACCTACTGCTACTTCACCAATTATGTAGGCCTTTTCCTTATGATTATTTGCTTCAGCCACTACAAAAGGTGCAATTTCATTAGGTACCGCCATAACCATTCCAATACCCATATTAAACGTATTATACATATCTTGAGTAGTTATATTTCCACTGTCCTGTATTAGTTTAAAAATAGGTGGAACGTCCCAAGAACCCTTATGAATAATTGCTTTCAAGCCATCAGGAAGTATCCTGGGTATGTTTTCAATAAATCCTCCGCCTGTAACATGAGCAATTCCTTTTATATCATACTTCTGAGTAAGAGCTAATATCGTTTTCACATATATTTTGGTGGGAGTAAGAATTTCTTCCCCCAAGCTCTTGCCTAAGCTTTCAATATAAAGGCCTATATTATGCTCACTAATATTCAGAGCTTTTCTAACCAACGAAAATCCATTACTGTGAAGTCCTGAGGATGCAAGACCTATAAGAACATCACCGGATTTAATCTTTGCACCAGTTATAAGTTTGTCCTTTTCGGCAATGCCTACCACAAACCCGGCTAAATCGTATTCGTCAATTGGATAAAAGCCTGGCATTTCTGCAGTCTCGCCACCGATCAATGCGCATCCTGCCTGAACACATCCGTCTGAAATGCCCTTAACTATTTGCTCGGCCTTTTCAGGAATAAGCTTACCTAAAGCAATATAATCCAAGAAGAACAATGGCTGTGCGCCGCTACAAACCACATCATTAGCACACATAGCGACACAGTCTACTCCAACCGTGTCATGCTTGTCCATGATAAAAGCAACTTTTAGCTTAGTCCCTACACCGTCTGTTCCTGAAACCAAAACGGGATGTTTATAGTTCATATTTGCAAGACTAAAAGCACCATTAAAACCACCAATCTCATTTATTACTTCAGATCGCATAGTTTTTTGAATATGAGATTTCATTAGATTAACAGCTTCGTAGCCTGCCTCAACATCCACTCCAGCATCTTTATAATTTGACATTTAACACCCTGGCCTTTCTATATCTATTTTCATAAATCAAATATTTTTAAAGTTATTCTCCTGTACGGGCACTTTCATAGGGTATTTACCTGTAAAACAACCAGTGCAAAAATTATCTTTTGAGGTAACTAAAGGTGTTTTTAATAGACTATCAACACTTAGAAAGCCTAGACTATCAGCATGGATACTCGCTCTAATTTCCTCTATTGAATAATTTGCAGCAATTAAATGTTCCTTTGACGAAATATCAATGCCAAAATAGCATGGGTTTAATACAGGTGGTGAACTGATGCGCATGTGAACTTCCTTTGCACCAGCATTTTTTAACATCTGAACGATCTTAAAGGATGTAGTTCCCCTGACAATAGAATCATCAATAATAATAATTCTTTTGCCATCAATCTCTTGTCTTAATGCATTTAGTTTGATATCTACGCTGCGTTCTCGCAATTTCTGGGTTGGTTGAATAAATGTTCTACCCACATATCTATTCTTTATTAACGCCTCTCCGTATGGGATTCCAGACTGTCTTGAATAACCTATTGCAGCAGTTATTCCCGAATCAGGCACACCAACAACCAAATCGGCCTCCACAGGGTGTTCAATTGCCAGTAATCTCCCAGCCTCTAATCGGGCCTTATATATGGATGAACCATCAATAATGCTATCAGGACGAGCAAAATAAATATGCTCAAAAATACAAGACTTTTGTGGCTTATTATAATTTGTTTTTATTGATTTAACTGAATTATTTTCTATTATAACAATTTCTCCAGGCTCAATATCCCTAATGAAATCGGCCCCTACTGTATCAAAAGCACAACTTTCCGAGGAAAGCACATATGAATCGCCAAGCTTTCCTAAACATAATGGGCGAAGACCCCATGGATCACGAATTCCAAAAAGCCTGTCCTTTGTAAGAAGTACAAGGGCATACGCACCTTCAAGAACATCCATTGTCTTTATAAGAATTTCTGTTAGATCATTGCATTTAAGACCATTACGGGATATTAAGTTGGCCATTACTTCTACATCAGATGATGTTTGGAAAATAGCACCTTCGTTTTCTAAATCATATCGAATTTTTGATGCATTTATTAAGTTACCATTATGAGCTATTGCGATTCTTCCGCCTTTGAAGTTAAAAATAAGGGGCTGACAGTTTTCAATAGAGCTTCCTCCCCCATTTGAGTAACGGGTATGACCTATCGCAGAATCCCCTTGCATCCTATCAAGTATTTTCTCGGTGAATACTTCTGGGACTAAACCTATTCCCTTTTGACCAGTTATTTCACAACCCTCATTGTTTATCGCAATACCGCAACTTTCTTGTCCGCGGTGTTGTAAGGCATATAGGGCGAAGTACATAACATGAGGAACATCATATTCCTTTTGATTGAGTATCCCAAATATTCCACATTCCTCATGTATTTCATCGTTCCAATCATTATCGTTTAAGACATTAAAGTCTATAACTCGCTTTCCCATTTTACTGTAAACCTCGCAATTTCTCCTGAAGTTGTAGGTCTTTTATCGCCACTTCTTCAGCCATCTTCACTTTATACTCATGCATTTTTGTTCTAAGCTGGGGGTATGCCCCACCTAATATCTGAATAGCCAGAAGGGCAGCGTTTACGCTTCCATTTATTGCAACAGTGGCAACTGGAATCCCCAAGGGCATCTGTACTATTGATAAAAGTGAATCAAGGCCATCTAAGGTAGAAGATTTAATCGGTAATCCAATCACAGGAAGAACTGTATATGCCGCTAAAACTCCAGGTAAATGAGCGGCCTTGCCTGCAGCTGCTATAATGACTTCATAGCCATTATCTTCGGCATTTATAGCTAGTTCTGCAACTTTATCGGGCGTTCTATGTGCAGAGCTAACATTAACGGTAGTCATAACTCCAAATTCTTTTAAAATCCTTATACATCCTTCAACTACAGGAAAATCCGAATCACTTCCCATAATAATTGCGACTTTAGGTTGTTTCGACATGCTATAACCTCCAAATATACGTAAAATACCTTAATATGAAAGTCTTATAAAACATATATTAATATAGACAAAACGGGCTGGTAATGGCGCCAACCCATGATAATTAACATACCAAGCTTATACTATAGAAAAGAAAAGTTAATGTCAATGTAAAACCTTCACTAAAAATTTGTTAACCATGAACGCAGGATTGTAAGATAATTTAGATTTTCGTAAACCTTTAATTCCTAGATCCTCTTGCCTATTGACATATTTTACATCCTTCCACTCATTGGCACAAAAATCCCTATTTATCAAAGTATATATACCATGAATGTCTGTATTCCCTTTTTCTATGTGAATTACAGCAACTTCTGAATTCAAAAGTTCTCCTATTGTGAATGCTTCATAGCGGCCATTTACTTTTAAAAGTGCACCCTTGAGCGGGAATGTACCCCAATTGTGACAGAGTTCTTGACAAGCTACTCTTTCGCTTATTTCTTCATCAATATTAGTTTCGTTTTTCTCTGCCCATTCATCTAAAATTCTTTTGCATTCATGTAAATTGCTCTCGTTAACCGAAGCATACTCATACTCGCCATAAAGACGCATAAATTTACTAATATGATTTCTTTTTTTGCTAAACTTTTTACCCTCTAGGGTAATTAAATCTTGAGCATTATATATATAATCCGATGTGTTATCAAGATTTTCTATCTTCAGCTTCTCGCCATATACTGCCTTAAAATATGGTAGCTTTTTCTCCTCTACTCTTCCAAAAAGCAAAGGGATATTATTATGGCCAAAGTAAGCTTCGATTGCCTTTAATGCCTTCTCAAACTTCACACTATCATGATTACCATCAATAGGCATAGGACAAAAGCTAAAAGCCGGATAGATTTTAGACCTTGAAATAAGACATAAGTGATCCTCAATAATGGCATAGGTTAAGTTATAATTTTGTTTCCACATATAAAGATAGGCGAAAGTATACTCAGAAGCCATAGAATCTGTATGATTAAAAATGTCGGTAAATAATGCTTGCTCGTCTAATGTTACTTTTTTAAATGTATCCATAAAAGTTGTATTACTCCTATATACTCATTAATCTCCAAAGCTAACGCCCATGTTCCTAGCTATTTTTACTAGCTCACCATCAACGGGTACATATTTACACTTATATGCAACTTCAGATAAATCAACGGGAGAAAGCTGGTTGTTAATTATTCCAGCCATTTTATTATAGTTTCCTTGAGCGGCCATATTAACAGCCTCGACTCCTAAACGTGTTGTAAGAATTCTATCATATGCTGATGGACCTCCACCCCTTTGTAAATAACCTAATATGCTTACACGAGTTTCAAGACCAGTAATTTCTTCTATATCATTAGCAATTTTTGCACTAACACTATTCTTCAATTTATTTTGTGCTCCTTTATTCTCTTGTATGTCGTCAGTAATGCAATTTATTGGTCTAGATCCTTCAGAGACACAAACAATACTGAAATTTTTCCCTGATTTTTTTCTTTCTAAAATCTTTCTAATGATAGAATTAATATCATAGGGTATTTCTGGCATCAAAATAATATCTGCTCCACCTGCAATGCCAGATTCTAGAGCCATCCACCCTGCTCTTCTTCCCATTACCTCAATAATCATTACACTGTGGTGTGATTCAGCTGTGGAATGTAGCTTGTCCAGTGCTTGTGTGGCGGTGTCTAATGCAGAGTGGAAACCAAAGGTAAAATCGGTACCCGGAATATCATTATCAATATTTTTAGGTATAGCAATAATTTTAACGCCTAATTGGGTAAGTTTATACGCTGTTGTAATAGTATTAATTCCGCCAATAGCTATTACACCTTCTATATTATGCATTTTAAGATTATCCACTATTCGTTCGCTCATATCCTTTTCTTTTTTATCACCATCAACATCTTCTATCATATTAAAAGGATCAAAGCTATCGGTTGTACCTAAAATTGTTCCGCCCTTATCAAGTAAACCTGACACATCATCTAAGGAAAGTTTAATAAAGCGATTATATACTAATCCCATATATCCGTCTAAAAAGCCCATAACCTCATAACCGTAAATATTGATAGCTGTTTTGACTATGGCTCTAATAACTGCGTTTAGACCTGGGCAATCACCACCACCAGTAAAAATTCCTATTCTTTTTCTTTTTAAATTCATTCTTTTCACCTAGTTTCTTGATTTATACAAAACTTACTCATAATTATCGAAACTTAAAACCAAACCTATAACCTATAAGATACAATCTTTAACAAATAAACATCATTAAAGATAAAACTTGCACGTGCTAAAGCTAATCATCTCTACCATGTAATTCTCCCTCTTTGAGCATATGAGCAAATTGACCTTGTCTAAGCGCCTCGTAAAGCACAATAGCAACAGAGTTAGATAGATTTAATGATCGAATTTGATCAAACATAGGAATCCTTATACAGTCTTGAAGATTATTCTTTAATAACGATTCTGGTAGTCCTTTTGTTTCTTTTCCAAAAAGAATAAAGCAATTATCTGGGTATGTCATTTCATGGTAAAATTGCTTTGCTTTAGTTGTGCAAAAAAAGAATTGAGCATCCATGTTTTTACTAAAGAAGTCCTCGAGATTATTATGGTATGAAATGTCAACGAATTTCCAATAGTCAAGACCCGCTCTTTTCAAATATTTATCATCTGTAGAAAAACCCAAGGGTTGCACTAAATGCAATGCAGCACCAGTAGCCGCGCAGCTTCGTGCAATGTTGCCGGTGTTTTGTGGTATTTCCGGCTCAACCAATACAATATTTATTTTCACAGTATTGCTCCTGATAAACAACAGTTATTTATCTTTTTTCTTCAATGGAGACATCAATATCAATTAAATTGTCTCCCCCAATAACGAGTGGAATACATATGGTTTTCATATTAGCAGGGCTTATAGACATTTTTTCACCCATTAATAACGATGGAGGAGTAATTTCGATGCCTATCCCTCTACTTGCCAGTATCGTTGCTGTGTTCCCCATAATCATATTGGCTAACTCCGATATTGCGCTTTTTGAAATCCCATCTAATTCGTTTACTTCCATGCCGCCCATCATAGCAGATGCAACCGATAATGCCGAGCTCTTTGAAAACGACAGAACAACCTGTCCTCTAATCTTGCCGGTTAGTCCAACTATAACAGCGACTTCATTACTCAAAAATGATGAATTTTGTCTTATGTAAACTTTTCCTAATTCAGGTTTATTGGCAGTCATCATGCTTATTACTGATTGACTCGCTTCTATAAAAGGATTTATATACTCTACATTCATATGCCATCTCCTCGGTAGCGAAATATTATGTTAAGCAACATGCTATCATAATTTATAAAAAAACTCTAATATTTTACTTATGTTTACCCACTATAATAATAATTATATCAGATTTTAAATTATTTTAAACTCTTTTGTACCGTAAAAAATGCCTTAATAGATTACGTTTGATATTAATAGCTTTCTCAGGACAAAACTCATGACAACAAAAACAACTAATGCATTTTTTATAATCTATTTTCATTATTTTATCATTATTTATTGAAGCAGCCTTAGGCGGACACACTACAACACACTTTCCGCATCCGATGCATATATCTTCCATAACCACAGGTAATGGATGAATTCTTTTTTTTATGAATTTACCTAAGCTTAATAATGAGCTAGTTTTCGTCCTATCTTTGGCGATTGCTGGCACATCAAAACTCTCAGGCTGTAATAAACTAATATCTACACCGCAAATATTAACCTGTGCCTCGTTTAATAATCCTCTTTCTTCTGCTATCTTTAAAACAGGAACCGTTTTATAGTCTACTCCTATTATCTTTAAGGCAGCATAATCACAAGCGAAAGCATCTGTGGATGCCAAAATCCCACCAATATATTTCGGTACCCCTGCACTGGGCCCATCACCCTCCATACCAATAATCGCATCAATTATATTTAATCTAGGCTTTGTAGCCAAAAATATATCGATCAGACAATTAGCAAATTGAGCATCATCACTCATTCTAAGATGATAGTCGGATTTTTCTAAGCCGGCAATAGAGCCGAACATGTTTTTTACAGCTCCGGTATATACCATTAGGCCGTGTGTTTTAAGTTTTGCAACATTTATAATTAGATCAGCCTCATGAAGCGGCTTAAGTATTTTAATAGATTTTAAATAGACAGCTTCAGGATTATCTATTTTATTAACCCGCAAATCATAATTTAGCTCTGCTCCGGTTAAATCAGCCACTTCCTCCATTCCAGTTTTAGAATAAACCATTTTAAGTAGTGGAATGTTATATGGACCTCCCGGACTTTCTACAATGCTTACAATCCCTCCAGCTCTCTGCACTAACTTAACAATGATATGAACTATATTTGGGTGCGTTGTAGCTGCATCCTCAGGTTTTTTGGCCATTAGTAAATTAGGCTTTATTGCAACCTTCATTCCAGGCTTAATATACTTTTCAATGCCGCCCATCTGATCAAAGATTTTTTCTAAGCTAGCTTCTACCCTATCGAGCCTGTAATTTTCTGAAGTATTAATAATTACATCCATTTTATTCCCTTTTGATCCTTCCTCATCTCGAAAAAAACACATTATCTTATTTCTCTAAAGCATCGGATCCAGCTATACCCTTTCTATCATGAATAAAACTAATAATTATACATGATTAGGAGTTGTTTCACTAATCATTAGGAAGGAAAACGCTTTCAGTGTATGTATTACTTCCATCCCAAAGTATCCATTCCTCATAACCAGCATCATAGACAGCCTGAATTTGGTCTCTAACCTGCTGCTTGCCGTAAGTCTGATAATAGCCCTCTGACATTTTTATGGTAAAGTCCTGTAAATACGGCCTTACATTTGCCTTATATCCAGGTACTTGGCTAATTCTTTCTTTGGTTTTAAGCAATGCTTGATAAATTACATTGTACGGTTCAAGATCAGGCGCTGTAAATAAAACACCATTTATGCGTTGTCCTACGCCATTTCCAAACATTCCTTTAGATGCATTGGCATAATGAGAAGGATAAATCATTGGAGAAATATAATCGACATCCATACCTATATCGTCAAATAACTGGCCAATTGCTTTACCGTCTCTATCACTTTCTATAACAATTCCAAAAATATCAGCTGAAACTGGAACATCTTTTATCTTCTTAATTTCTTCATTCGCTTTTTTAAGAAATTCAGCTATAGTTTCAGCCTTTCCCAATGCATTTTCACCGTAATTAACCGTACTAGAGCTTGCTGTGGGGAACCTCACATAATCAAATTGTATCTCATCAAATCCCAATTCAACAGCCTCTTTAGCTATTGCTATATTATAATCTATAACCCCAGAATTATAGGGATTTGTCCATGAGCCATGCTTTCCCTCAGTCCATAAGGTTCCATTATGCTTTTTAATACCATACTCTGGTTTTGCAGAAGAGAGGGCTTTATCCCTAAACACAACAATACGGCCTATAACATAAACATCATTATCATGACATTTTTGTAATAGCTCTTTTGCATCATATACTTTTCTATATAGAGATAATTCCTGCGCTAAAGGTATCTGTGACTCATAATTGATGATACCATTTTCCTTTATATCTATAACCAACGAATTTAACTCTGTCGTATTTGCTAAATCAATATAATGATCTATGCTTTTAGCCGCCGTGCCTCCTGACAAATAAACAGCTTTAACCTTTACCGGCTCTTTTGCTACAGGCGTTGGTGTAGGCGTTGGTGTAGGCGTAGATGTCGGGGTTGGTTCAGTGGTCTGAGTAGGACTTGCTGATGGGGAAGCACTCGGTGTAGAGTCTGGCTGATTGTTTGGCTCAGTATTCGCAGTACAAGAAACTAGCATTATAGCTGCAAAGATTATTAATAATACTTTTAAGGTTGTTCTTTTTATCATGTTTAGTTTGATTCCTTTCCGCGAATAGAAGAATGCATCATTACTCCTACGCTCCAGCATAAATCGACATACATCCAATGTACCAAAAACACAGAAACTTTACAATATAAAAAAATGGTGAAATATATTACACCATTACATTAACTATAAAAGATGGGGTTATATGCGCCAACTACCGGCTAAAAGCCGGGTTGTTTCTCAACCTACCCGATAATCAAGAGTTGGACTCGAATGCCCCAAGGGCACTTCCTCGCTTTGCTCGGGCGCCAACTACCGGCCTAAAAGCCGGGTTGTTTCTCAACCTACTCGATAATTCATAGAAATGCGGAGCACCAAAGGTGCTCCGCATTTCTATGGCTCCTCAAGTTGGACTCGAACCAACGACCCTGCGGTTAACAGCCGCATGCTCTACCAACTGAGCTATTGAGGAATAAAAAATTCGGCAACGACCTATTTTCCCGGGCCGTCTCCAACCAAGTATCGTGGGCA
>CAYMAE010000029.1:0-28839 GCA_964388375.1 uncultured Ruminiclostridium sp. | reverse complement strand
GTAGCTTATTTTATTCTATTTTATGATGGAAGTCTAGCTAGCGCATCCGAATGACTACAATTGGGCATGGCAATATTTACAAAACCTTAGCTGTCTTTACTCTAGGCATTTTGTTTTGACCCGATTCTATTTCAAATATTATTCACACTTGGGATACCTTTCCTTGCACCATAGGTACTTAAAGGAATCGAAGTCCTCATCAGTCTTATTAAAGTATTCTCTATGACTTGTGCTGGATGTATCATCCCGATCAACATCGACCTGATAATATTTGTTATCAATCTTCACAATATTCCAAACATGATGAATATTAGTATATGGATCAAAAGACCAATTGGGTGAAATGCCTTCAACCACCTGGCCTTGGTCATTTGTGAATCCGGTAAACTTTCCATTTTCCATGATTCCCATTCTTAGACCGTCTGGGCCGTACATATTATGCTGCCATGATTGATCACTGTTAACTTTCTCAACTAATCTATTAAGCCCGTCATAACTATATATATCCCCATCTGATGACCTTAACAAATTGCCGTTATTATCATACTCAAAAGTTGTCGAAGCTCCTGCTATGACGAATTCTGTCAATCTATTTCTGGAATCATATGCGTATGTAGTGCTAATTGAGCCATCTTCTTTAGATATTCTGTTGCCCGCATTGTCGTAGCTATATTTTATTCCATTTTCTGATTATAGTCTACTTAATTGATCGTAAGTATATGCGGTTGTTTTATCGTTTTCTGTCTTTGATATGAGGTTACCGTTGTTGTCGTAATTGTAATAATTTTCGCTAATGGAGGTACCCTCCGAATTAATATTTGTCATAGAGGTAATGTTTTTGTCAGGGTCATAACCATAGCTTACAGCCACGCCATTATTGTATCTTACTTGGGATACAGTATTGTCCGGATTATATGAATACTCCGCTGCTGTATCATTACCGTTATTCGCATTTATTAGCCTTCCAAGAGAATCATAGCTATAATTTGTTTGCCAATTCTGGCCTAAAACACTTTTAACTTGCCCATTTTTATTGTATTCATAGGAAAGGCTTGTCCTCCCGTTAAGTGCTTTAGTTTCAAGCCTTCCCTCCGGAGAATATTTTAAATCCCTATGCAGATTCTTAATGTCGCTATTTAATTATTAAAATGAGAAATTTATCATAGTCTGTTCCAAAATTTAGATAGAATAGCTTAATATACTTATATTAGCACTTTATGATAACATAAGTCAATTTATTTAAGAATTGTTTAGAATTATAAGGTGTTACTTTCTTGCAGATCAACCGTCTATGTACCTAAAGAACAGCCTTTTTTAATATCAAACCCGTCCTGCTCTGGATCTGCTTTCACAGCTATATTATCCAGGCCGTATCTTTCTTTGATAGCCTTTATATTAGCTCTTTTCTGGCCAATTATCTTAGAGATAAGCTTCGGATTTGTAATTATGGTGACTTTCTTTTCATCTTTTGAGCCTTTATTGGAATCGATTAATAATGATTTATCTAGCTCTTTTACTATTTGGTTATATAAAATCCGAGACTCTACAAGCTCGCCGAAGGCAGGATGATATGGCCCTGCAATAATAGCGTCTTCCAAAGTATCGGAGCCTTGAAGTCCAACTCGCAATACTGTAATGCCACTTTCGGTGTAAAGAGGTAGAATATCTGCACACCATTCGACCGCTTCATTTACTGTTAATGGAGTGTATCCACCTTTTAAATAATAATCCGCTAGTACTGTGTTCTTAAGCACTAATGCAGGATAAATTCTTATCATATTAGGTTTAAGCTCAATAACTCTTTTTGCTGTAGCCAATGATTTTTGAAAGTTATCTTTAGGCAAGCCTAGCATCGTTTGAACGCCAAGACTTATTTTTCTTTCCTTTATTAATTCACAAGCTACTAGGACGTCCTCGATTCCGTGACCCCTTTGGCTTTCACGAAGAACCTCTTCATCAAGACTTTGAACACCCAATTCTATTGCGGTAACTCCATATTCATTAAGAATATCTAATATAGCGGGTGTTATGGCATCTGGCCGTGTAGAAAGACGTATCCCCGAAGCTTTTCCTGTTTCCATATATGGTTTGGTTAGTTCAAGATAGGAAATCATCTCGTCTTTTGGTATTGCTGTAAAGCTACCACCAAAAAATGCGATTTCAACCACACTATTATCTTCTATAGTCGAAAAACTGTCTTTTAAGATATCTTTAGCTAATTCAGGTGATTGTTTTGTTAGGGTGCCACTTATCTTTTTTTGGTCGCAAAAAATGCAGGCGTGTGGGCATCCCATATGGGGAACAAAAATCGGAATATTAATATGTCGACTTCCGTTCATTTCTCTTCATCTCCATAATCTACTCCCATTGCTTGTAAAGCTGCTTTAGCAGCCATTTGCTCAGCGTTCTTCTTTGATCTACCAGCGCCTACACCTATAGATGTTCCATTAGCGCATACGGAGATTGTAAATGATTTTAAATGATCTGGGCCTTTTGATTCTAAAAGTTTATACTTAATTTCAGTATCTCCTGATTTCTGCAATTCCTCTTGAAGAGCTGTTTTATAATCCCTAAAAAGCTCTCCTTCGACGGCCTTATGATATATGTCTTCCAGTATGTGCATAATGAATCCTTCGGCCTCATCTATGCCACCGTCTAGATAGATACTCCCAATTATTGCTTCCATCGCATCTGAAAGGATTGAGGGACGTTCTCTTCCACCATTGGATTCCTCTCCCTTTCCAAGCATGATTATATCCCCTAAGCCTATTTTATTGGCGCACGTAGCTAAAGAGGCCTCACAAACAATTAGAGCCCTCATTTTGCTCATTTCACCTTCAGTAAAATTATGCTTGTTATTGTACAACGCTAGGCTCATCACAAAATCTAGGATTGCATCGCCTAAAAACTCTAGCCTCTCATTATCTTTCCCCGCAAAGTTTCGGTTCTCATTTGAAAAGGAACTGTGTACCAGTGCATTTATCGCATACTGCTTTTTCGTATATATATAGCCGATACGGCTTTCTAATAACTCCACTGTTTTATAAATATGGTCCGGAATAATACTCAAGATAATCCTCCTCACGGATAAATATAATTTGTATTTTAGCATAGTTCTATACTCTTTGGTATAGCGTTACAAAAAAACTCGCTTATATAGGCTTTTTCCCTTCCAAGCTGTAAACAAAAGCTAAAACCTCAGCCACTGCTTTATAAAGCTCTGAGGGGACAGCCTCCCCGACTTCAACTGATTTATATAGGGCTTGTGCTAAAGGCACGTTTTCAGCCGTATGTACTTTGTTTTCTTTTGCTATCTCCTTAATTCGTTGTGCCATATAATCAACACCCTTAGCAACAACATATGGGGCTGGCATTTTCTCAGGCTCATATTTAATGGCTACAGCATAATGGGTAGGGTTGGTGATTACTACATCGGCCTTTGGAACGTCTTTAAGCATACGCCTCATGGAGATTTCTCTTTGCTTCTGCTTAATCTTTGCTTTAACCTCAGGGTTTCCCTCCATCTGCTTATATTCTTCCTTTATCTCCTGTTTACTCATTCTAATTTCTTTTTCATGTTTTCTCCATTGAAAGAAATAATCAACACCGGCAATAACTAATAGCGCAAAGCAGATTTTTATGGCAATATCCAACGCAGTATCTGCTAAATAAGTGGCAATTTGACCTATGGATAAATCCATAAGCTTTGTCATATTTGTAAACTCAGCCTGAATGGAACTCCATGCTAGCCATCCTACTATTATTACCTTAATTATTGATTTAAATAACTCAAACAAAGACCTGGTTGAGAACATTCTCTTTAAACCATTGATAGGGTTAAGATTTGAAAACTTCGGTTTTATAGGTTCAGTTGTAAACAAAAAACCTGTTTGAACAACTGTGGCTACAATTCCTACTATCATAGCTACTATAAAGAAAGGCGCCACCATTTTTGCAATTTCAAGTATTACGAAAGTAAGTAGCTTCATTATCTCAATGGGCTCTTGCAAATTATACTCAGAGGTCTGCGATAAAAACATATTAAAGATGTTCACACAGCTACGATAAACATTTCCCCCTAGTATCCTTATGGATAGAAACATTATTAGGAGAAGTAAGCTTGATGGAAGCTCCTTGCTCTGCAAAACCTGGCCTTTTTTCCGAAGGTCTTGTCTTTTTTTAGGAGTAGCTTTTTCAGTTTTGTCAGAATTATCAGCAAAAAGCTGCAAATTAATATAAATCATGGAGCGTTCGCCTGTCTTAAAAATATATAAAATTCCTCATAGGTGCCCTGAATAATAGTGTTTACTATCCCTTTAAATGCCCCTAATGTAATTACTATAATTAATAGACCCATTATAATTTTAATGGGCATACCCAGCATAAAAACATTCATTTGTGGCATGCTCTTGGAGATAATCCCAAGTGCCATATCAGTAACTAAAATTGATACCGTTACCGGTGCAGCTATTTTAAATCCTATAATGAAAACATTAGCAAAAATCTTTACTATTTGCATCACTAAATCCCCGCTAAAAAGCATCTCTCCTATGGGAAGTAATGTATAGCTTTCAGCCATAGCATGTATTAATAGATGATGCGCGTCTGTTACAAGCATCATAAGCGTTGCAACTATAACATAAAAATCTGCAGTTATGGGAATCTGAACATTTGAAATAGGATCAAATACAGATACCATACCAAAACCTATTCGTACATCTATCATCTGCCCTGCAATATAGATAGAAGAGAATATCAGGTATGAGATAAATCCGAGCATAAGTCCTATTAATAGTTCTTTTGCTATAAGCACAACATATGAGGCCAATGAGGTGTATAAAGAAAGGTCTGGAACAGGAACCGAATTAGCCATGATTATTGAAAAAACGAAGCAGAAGCCTGCTTTATAGTAATTGGGAATATTACTTCTACCGAAAATAGGGGATAAGAAGAACATGCCTGTAATCCTAACAAATACAAGCAAGTAAATGGTCCAAATATCCTGAAAGCTATCAAAGGGAATTATAGTCATTTCCAGCCCCTTATATTCTCCTTTATAACCGAGTTAATAATTTATTGTCTCTTACTAGTGTGTAATGATTATGAAGGATCACTGACTTGGCCTCTACTCGGAATCTTAGATTTAGTAAGGAATATCGTCGCTTATAACCCAATAAATCTAAGCATGTTTTCATAAACTCTTAAAGTAAATTCACTCATTGTAGTAAGCATCCATGATCCAAGGAGAAGCATCGTAATAAGCATTGCTAAAATCTTAGGTACAAAGTGAAGAGATTGCTCTTGAATCTGTGTAGTGGCCTGAAAAATACTTACTAAAAGCCCAACTACCAATCCGACAAGCAATACTGGAGAAGCTATTTTTAATACAGTTAATATAGCATCACGAGCAACATCCAGTAGATATTGATCCAAAATAATCCCTCACTTTATATCATCTAATAAAAGACTTAATTATTGTTTCGGTTATAAGGTTCCATCCATCGACCATGATAAAAAGTAATATTTTAAATGGCATGGATATCATTACAGGTGGAAGCATCATCATTCCCATAGCCATAAGCGTACTAGCCACCACCATATCTATAACTAAAAAAGGAATGTATAGCATAAAGCCCATACGAAAAGCCGTATTAAGCTCACTTATCATAAAAGCAGGAGTTATAACGGTTAGGGGTAAATCGTTCAAGTTTTCGGGAGCCTCTACATCTGCGATACCAGCAAATAAGGCTAAATCCTTATCCCTTGTGTTATCAATCATAAAGGTCTTAATTGTGCCCTCTGCGTTTTCTGTGGCTTGCTCTATTGAGATACGATTTTCGGTGAAAGGTTGCAATGCTTCGTTGTTTATCTCATTAATTACAGGGGACATAATAAAAAACGACAAAAAAAGGGCCAATCCGATAACCACTTGATTTGGTGGTATCTGTTGCGTGCCCATTGAGTTTCTTAAAAAAGAAAATATGATGACAATTCGGGTAAAGGAAGTCATCATTATCAAAATAGAAGGTAATAACGTTAATATTGTTAGAATTAACAATAATTTAATACTGGTGCTGATTTCTTCAGGATCATCGGTAGAATTAATGGTTATTCCTTCGTCTGAAATAGAAATACCCGGTGCGGCTAAAGCGACTGTGCAGGATAATCCAAAACAAATCAAAGCCAATATTATACAAACCAAAATTTTTTTCTTATGCATAGCGTATACCCTTTTAGTGGTTATTGCTGTTCATCCTCTTTAGTTTTTTAATACTTTCTAAAATCCCTGCGTCATCTAGCTCTTCAGTTCCCTCTTCTTTTTCTGAGGTCTTTCCCTTGTTAGTTCTATTACCTAAGCCTGAATATGTATCAAATATTTTTCTAAAGCCCAAAATGCCTCCTTCGGCATTTTCTTCCTCTAAATCTTCAATTTGTTCCTCAAGCTCAATTTCCGAAACCAGTTCAAAGCCCTTTTTCCCTGACATAAAAAGAAAGTGCTGTTCTCCTATAAGAATAAGATATAAACACTTATCCATACCTAGGGGTAGGGTCTCGACTACTCGCATGCGTTTATTCTTAGTACGGCCATTAGTTTGGCCTGTAAACTTCTTGCCAATAAATTTCGTTGTATAATAACAAAGAAGTAGAATTACGCCAAATACAAGTATTAAACCTAGAACTTCGAACACCTCACGCATGGTAAAATCACCTTTCGTATAAGGAAGAAGTCACCCTACAACCTTTTTGACAGCCTCAACAACACGTTCGGCTTGGAATGGCTTTACAATAAAATCTTTTGCCCCTGCCTGAATAGACTCAATGACCATTGCCTGCTGACCCATTGCCGAACACATGATAATCTTAGCTGAATCATTAATTTCTTTAATTTTTTTAACAGCTTGAATACCATCCATCTCAGGCATTGTGATGTCCATAATAACTAAGTCAGGTATTAATTCCTTATATTTTTCAATTGCTTTGATGCCATTTTCTGCTTCGCCAACAACGGTAAAACCGTTCTTTGAAAGGATATCTTTGATCATCATACGCATAAAAGCAGCATCATCAACGATCAGTATACTAGCCATAGGTCAAATCCTCTCCATAAATATAATTATGTATAATTAAACTATACCACTTAAGAACCAACTTATATCAATTATAATAGATATTCCGACAAAATAAAAGCTTTTTCCTAATTTAAATCTTTAAACACGTTTTGAAGGATGGATTATATCAGTTATTCTTACGCCGAAGCTTTCATCAATTACGACAACCTCACCCTTTGCAATAGCCTTTCCATTGACTAATATATCAACAGGCTCTCCTGCAAGCTTATCAAGCTCAATTATAGATCCTTGCCCAAATTCAAGGATTTCTCTTATTTTCTTTGTTGTACGTCCAAGCTCAACCGCTATCTGAAGCGGCACATCCATCAATAGCCCTATATTCTTTTGCTCATAATCCATAAAACTATCATCAAATGTCTGGAACTGAATTGGTTGCACATTTACAGGATTTTGATGCTCATTTCTAGGCGGTGAAGCCTGAAATTGAGGCATTTGTTGGTTTCCATAAGAATTTTGCATCGGGGGCATTTGGTATTGCGGTTGCATTTGTGGCTGTTGTGTTTGCCCCATTGCAGGATTATACCCCATACCTGTTGAAGGCTGATTCGTCACCGGCGGTGCCGTTGGCTCACTCAGCGTTGGAGGGGTCGCTAATGGTTTCTTAGACTCATTATGAGATAATAAATTACTTACTAATTCCTTTGCAAAATCAATTGGAAGTAGTTGCATAATCTCACTATCAATTAAATCTCCTACTTGCAATTTAAATAGAATAGCTACAATATTAGAATCCTTATCTATTCTAATATTTTCGACTTCGTCGCTAGATAATACCAGCGAGGACTCTGGAGGTGAAATATCAACACGCTTTTCAAACATCGAGGATAATGAGGTGCAAGATGATCCCACCATTTGGTTCATTGCTTCACTAATAGCACTTAAGTGAAGATCATTTAAATCACCTTCAGTATTTCCATATCCGTCTCCACCCATCATAAGATCAGTTATTATTTTGGCATCTTCCTCTTTTAGTATCAAAAGGTTGTACCCCATTAATCCCTGAGTGTACTGAACTTTTATTGCAATGTATGGGTTTTGAAACTTTTTAGAAATTTCTTCCCATGTTGTTTCCTCAACTCTTGGTGTAGTGATACTTACCTTCTGCCCTAAAAGTGCGTATAAAGTTGTTGCGGATGTCCCCATGCTAATATTGCCGATTTCTCCTAAAGCATCCTTCTCTTGCTCATTAAAAAATAACTCTTTTGGCGGTTTTATCTCCTCAGAGACTTCGACAGCTGGGGGGGATTCTTCGAGGCTCGTTCCATTTAATAGAGCATCTATTTCAGCTTGCGATAACATATCACCCATTTATTATTCCTCCTCTCGGATAACGTCGGTAATCTTGACAGCATATTTTTTGCTATGCGCTCCTGGTTTACCTAAGAACTTCACCATATTTCCTACCATTACTTCTACTTTTCCATCTACACCTGTATGTAGAGACATTACATCTCCTTGTTGTAACAAAAGAAATTCATTCACCGATAAAGTAGTTCTGCCCAATATAGCTGAAACAGGTATTTTGCTTTCCTGAACTTTAGTTTCAATAGAATCTCTGCTCTCCTGGGTTGAACCATGTTCAATAAGCGAGAACCACAGTCTGGTGGATAATTTGCTCATAACAGGCTCTACCGTCATATGAGGAATACAGAAGTTTATCAGACCCTCAACTTCCCCGATTTTTGCTGTAAAAGTTACTAAGACAACCATCTCATTTGGGCCCATCAGTTGAGCGAACTGTGCATTAGTCTCAATTCTATCTAACGATGGCTTGAGGTCTACAACATTCTCCCATGGATCCTTCATCAGTGTCAGCATTTGCGAAATCAATCGCATTAATATGGCAAGTTCTATTTCAGTAAATCCCCTCATTTTGTCCATTGAATAGCCTCTGCCACCTAATATCCTATCTATAAGAGAATAGGCTATTGGAGGATTTACTTCCATAATCACAGAGCCTGGAAGGGGATTAAAATCAACTATTCCCAAGATTGCCGGGTTAGCAATGGAATTAGTAAACTCAGAATACTGCATTGCCTGGACTGTCTGAACGTCAACCTGCACAAGCGTTCTTAAATAACCCGATAGAAAGTTCGTCAATAATCTCGAATAGTTTTCATTGATTATCTGGATAGTGCGAAGATGGTCCTTTGCAAATTTGCTTGGCCTGCGAAAATCATGCTTACGAACCTTTCTTTCTTTGTTCTCTTTATTAAATTCCTTAACGTCAACCTCGCCAGTATTTAATTGCTGCAGCAAGGTATCTATTTCGTTTTGAGAAAGTATGTCACCCACATGATCCCCCCTTTACTACCACATACACCTTTTATCGAATAAAACTCTAAACATTATTGTATTTCCTGCACAATCCATTCCATAATTACTACATCAATAATAATCATCTGTTCTGAATCAGCACTTACAATATCATTATAAGCACTTTTTAGCGCAGATTCTGCAATTTCTATTGTGTCCTCACCATTCTGAAGTTCTTCTAAGCTTTGGCTCATAAAATACTTGACGGTAGCATTCTTAAGCTTGGTGACATTCTTTTCTATAAGAGCCTTTCTATCTTCAAGCTTCCTGTTCTTCTTGCCTCCGTCAAAAATGACAGACACTGAGGTCTTTATAAAGCTGTTAGGATGATCCTCTGTGCTTCTAATACTGAATACTTCACCTTGTGAATATAGTGTATACTCAGCCTGCTCCTTAATAGGCACTGCCCGCTCCAACAGAGGCGGTTTGGTTTCTTGAGTAGGGTCCGCCGGTGTAGCATTAAAAGCAGTGAATAAAAACACTATCATAACAGCAAGTGCTAGCGCCATAACGGCAATAATTGAAAGTAAAATTGTATATAACGTCTTCCCCTGCAAAACGAGACACTCCTTCTATGGATATATTTCTCTTTTGATATATTCCTAAGTCATTTATCGTCATTTTTTGATAAATTGTTAATCGTTCTGTTTACAAAATAAGTATTATGCTTATATTCTATTACCCTTTTTATAATATCTTCAATCTTTTCTGTTACTATATATTTTTTCCCATTGGTGAGTGTAATAACTGTATCCGGCGTCGATTCTATGGTCTCAATCCACTCTGCATTGATAATGAACTTTGTGTTGTTTATACGCGTTACATTAATCATTGTTATTCCTCCCTTCAATATTAGTCAATTCAGGTCGCATAAGTATAACAATGTGACCAAACTTACACTCAAGTTTGGCCATATTGTTCATAAATTATCTCTTAAGGTTGGCGAGCTCCTGTAGTATCTCATCGGAAGTGGTTACTACACGGCTGTTGGCCTGAAATCCTCTTTGTGTAATAATCATTTCGGTAAACTGCTTGGCCAAATCAACATTGGACATTTCTAAGGTGCCCGGAACCAAAACGCCCGAACCATCCTTTCCAGGCTGACTTGCAATTTTAAAATCGCCTGAGTTTGTGGTCTGGGAAAACTGGTTGGCACCAACCTTCATAAGTCCAGCAGGATTTTCAAATGTTGCCAGAGCAATCTGACCTAAGGGTTGTTGACGGCCATTGTCATAAACTCCTGTGATTATGCCATCACCACCTATGCTAAAGGTTACCAATGTTCCAGGTGGATACCCATCTACACGGGTCGCTTTGATTGAAGAATCGTCGGCGTACATAGTAAACTGCTCCATGTTTAGTTCAAACTCAAACGGTTCAGCACCGGTTTCTAAGCTAGGCTGTATTTTTATAGTTGGCTTAAAATTGAAATTATTAGTATCGTCTTTGCATAGCCTACCTGAAGAATCGAACTTAATAAATCCACTTGAACCCGTTGCAGTTGAATTTTCGTCTCCATCTACAACATAATACCATGATGTTTCAATGGGGTCAGTGTCGCTGCCTGCAGTGCCTTGGGTGAAGTTCTTCCACAATCTAAGATTTAATTTATATTCGTTTCCCAAAACATCATATACATTTACAGGCACAATATAGTGTGGGGCTAAATTCTCTGTTCCATCTCCTCCATCTGGGATTTCGTCCTGGCCAGCAGTACCGTCTGCTAAAACTCCATCATTCGGAAGTGAGTCCATAGCACCTGTACCTATAGCTAATTCAGATGTACCTCCTATCGGTCTCTCGGAGGCATCAAGGTTACCGGTTAGTACCGCCTCCGTTGTTACCTGTGCTGCAATAATTCTCTTGTTTATGTTCTTATGCTCATAAAAATTTATGCCCGCAATTGGCTCCTGGGTATCAAACACATATCCTGCATCGGTAAGATCATAATCCATCCAGCCATAGACATTTTGTCCTGCGGCAGTAGTTAAATTACCCTGTTTATCAATGATGAAGTTTCCAGCTCTTGTAAAACCAAATGAGCCTTCATTACCACCTCTGACAATAAAGAAACCCTCTCCTTCAATCGAAAGGTCAGTTGGGCTCTCTGTTCTCTGTACGCTTCCACGGCCCATTTGAACATCGATTGCATCCACGTTCATACCAAGACCTATCTGCATAGGGTTTACACCGCCTCTACCTGATGCAGAATCAGGGGCACTAGCAGATGAAAGTGTTTGAGAAAAAATCTCTTGAAATGTTGCTCTACTTGCTTTAAAACCAACTGTGTTGACGTTGGCAATATTATTACCAATAACGTCCATACGAGTCTGATGGGCTTTAAGGCCAGAAACACTTGAAAACATAGACATCATCATAAAAAATCAACCTCCTAAAAGTTTCGTTCCATCTGTCGTTCCGGAACGAACAGCCTCCCGGTGGGTCCGGCTGTTTATTTTTTGTTATATAGTCAATATTAAGTTTTAGAATTTAAGTAAATACCGCTCCGTCTATTTTAGTAAAAACATTTTCTTTTAACTCGCTTTGGTTAACTGCCGTTATAACAGTCCTAGCATTTACGTTTACAACGAAAGCAATATCATCCATGACCACCAGCGTATCTCTCACACCTTTTGTCGAAGCCTTATCCACTGCACTTTTTAATCGCTCCACCTGATTCTCATCAAGTTTTATATTGCGTGATTGCAGTCTTAATTCTGCGTGTTTAGACATTTTGACTTCCTTTGCTTCATTAAGCTTATTGCTTAAGATAGCTGAGAAATCAGAACTATCATTCTGAACCTGTTTCTTTGCAGTGGTTTTGCCTTTTTCTATTACTTGATTAATACTCTGGATGGGCCTATTATTATAAATATTCATAGCATCAACTCCATCATATTACATCAGAGATTCCGGATTCCCCATCTTGAGGATCTGGTGCTTCCCCTTCAGGTTCATCGGTTGATGGTTCTTCAGGCTTGTCTGGGGAATTTTGTTTCTGCATTTCTTGTAGTATTTGATTTAGAAGCATTTGCTCGGTAGAGAATAGATCAATTTTTCTAGTAGAATAAATGTCTTCCGCTGGCATTTTAACGCCATCTAATAGAAGTCTAACTTCGCCATCTTCTGCAATGTATCCGCTTCTTAATGTTCCTTCAACTGTATACTTCTCGCCTGTCAATTCATCCTCTAACCTAATGGTAACAACTTGTCCAGCCATGGAATTGACATATTCTGCTTCGTCTTCAAAGGCTCCAATATCTAATTTGTATGGTTTAATATCAACTTCGTCCAATTCTGCATAAATACCGTTACGCTCCTTGGTAACCGATGAAATAATACCTTCAATGGAACTAGTTTTGCCTTCTTCGTTCGTAATGCGTGCAGTTCCTAACAAACCAATTATGGCACTATAATCTGTAACATTACCGTTTGGAGCTGTCGCTCCATCAAGCACTTGAGAAATCTTGTTCAAAGGAACCTCATCATCACCTACAACAGCATGGACCTCACTATTAATTATCCTAACGCTATCGACAATTCCGTCGACATATTTCGTATCGCCGGTGACCGGATCGGTTATATCTGCCGAGATGAATTTACCCATCATCGAAAGACCTGATTGATAGGCAAATGATACATTGAGATTTTGCATTTGCTCAAGAGAGCTAAATTGTGCCATCTGCGCAATAAAATCGGTATCGGTTGTAGGGTTTAATGGGTCTTGGTATTGTACCTGTGTTATGAGTAACTTTAGAAAGTCATCCTTTCCAAGCTCTCCGGTATTTCGTGTTGATTTAGCAGCCTCAGCCTGTGATGCAATTATTTGTTCAATTGTTTGCTGACTTCCTACTCCAGATGTACTAGACATGTGTTCACTTCCTTTCTAAAATTCATATTTTTTTGTGTGGTCTTACTTGTTGGCTTACTTATATTTTCTTTTACTTTTTGGCTTCTGTCTTTTCTCATGCATGGTCTTACGCAGTCAGGTTAATTTGAGATGTGTTGTATTCATTTTCAATTTTTGTTCGAATCTCATCTTTGTCTACCATTGAGGTGCCATTACTGTTACTACCTACAACACCCTTATTTTGCCTGCCTAAGCTTTCACCTGCATTTTCCTTGCCAGAGTCATTGTTATTCCCGACAGAAACACTGAGGTTTTGAACTGTAAGCCCGCTATTTTCCAAGGCATCCTTCAACATTTGCATATTGCTTTCGAGAATCTCCTTGACCTGCTGGTTTTCTGCGGTAATTTTCGCCAGCACTTCACCACGCTCATGAATTATTTTCAGGGATAGCTTTCCTAGACTTTCAGGCTTTAGGTGCATCTCTACCTCTTGCTTATTCTCCCCGGCCATTAGCTTGATTTTCATCATTAGCTGGTTTGTAACAGTCTGCTCTAAAGGCTTCTGGGATAAGGGCAAGTGTGACTTGATTACATTAGCAGCTTCCTGAATAGGCGCTTTTGTAGTCTGACTATCAGGAATAATAAAGTTCTTAAAATCATTTTGTTGGATAGCCGGTCCTTTTACATTCTCATCTTGCTTGACATGGCTTGATCCCTCAGCCTCTGAACCTTTGTACTCTGTCTGGGAATCTGCTTTGTTGTTGTCAATCTCAACCTCTTCCTGCTTGCTATCTGCATTCTCAGTCACTAGCAAATCATCCGAAATGATACTGTCATCCTGCGTCTCTGAGTTAAGCTCTAAATCAATATTTGTGTCAGTTTCCAAAACAAGAGACTCTCTTATTTCTGACACTTGACCCTTCAACTCTTCAATCAGCTGGCTAACCTCTGCTTTCATCTGTTCGAGCAAGTCCTTACCTTGCGATGCCACTTCTATAGAAAGACCATTTAATGAATTACTATATTGACCGTTAAGCTCTTCTAAGATTTTAGCTATCTTCTCCAATAAGGCTGTGATTTCAGGCGATTGCTCATTTTGTTCTATCTTACCCATGAGATCCTTTAGCTTTTCGATGTTCTGTGATACTAGCATTGACAAAAGATCCATAGGAGAAACCCCTTCTTCTTCGGCAGGCAACAAAGCCTGTTTCGTGAAGACAGGATCTACCTGTGCTACTATCTTTGCCTCTAGTTGTGCCAGAAGTTGTTCAAGCAATGCAATCATGGCTTCTAGGTTCTTAATTTCTTCTTCCTTCTCAGCCTTTGTCATATCCTCAACTTTTACCGCTTCTTTAGGCTCACGAGTTTTTACAGCTTTGTTATCTTCGACAGAATCTGACTTTGTTGTTGCATTTGTATTATTAGATACATCATTTTGTAGCTTATCATTCTTCAATGGTTCATTATTGAGTTTTGTATTATTCTCGGTTGCCTTAAGGCTAGTATTGTCGGGACTTGCAAACTCTGTCTTCTTCATTATATCTTTCTCGAAAGCATTGTTGTTTCTTGAGTCCATTCTTTCATTTAAGATATTCATAAAAGTATCATTACCGTTGTTTAATTCTTGTGAAGCCTTCGGCATAGGAAATTCCATGAGACTACGGGTTAATTGCATGGCATTTACGAAATTACTCTGCATTCTTTTTTCACCTCCCTTCAAAAAATAGTTTAATTTAGTTTTAGCTCTATTTGCTAAGCCTTCTTTCGGCTAACAAACTATATACTTCAGCGGCTAGCTTAGAATCCATTTTCTCAAGTATGGGAGCCATAACTTTTGGCTGCATACCTTCAAATATATCTAGCATGGCCTCAACATCTTGTGTATACATTTCTGAAAACATATTTGCCGCTCTCTGTGCATCCATTTTAGAAAACGGCTCGGCTAGAATCAGTTTCTCTTCATCTATGATCATATCCTTAGCTATTTCGGCATAAACAGCTTCTGCCGTAGCCTTATTTACCTTTTGAAAGTAAGCTGCAAATCCTTCTTTATCACCTTGTAGAATTAGGTCCTCTAATGCCTTTTGATCTTCTTTTAAAGCTTCTCTTTGAGCCTCAATCTCCTCTAGAATCAGTTTGCTTTCTTCAATTTTAATCTGTTGCTCCACTAAACTATCACCGTCTTTTTTAAGCTCCTCGATAGCTTGATTTGCCTCTTCTAGGCTAATATTTAAATCACTAACCTTTTCTCGGTACTCTTTATATTTCTCCAGAATTTCCTTATTGGTGAGATACATGGGATCCTCAGGATCAAACTCCGGCATATTCTTTGGCATAAAATGCTTTAGAATAGGATAATTACCGATATGTGGCTTTAACGTTTCGGCAAATCCATTAACGTTATTTTTCGCCATAAAATAAAAAACCCCTAGAGTAACAACTGCAACAACTAAAAAAGCCAAAACAATTACAACTATTGAATGCAAGAATCCTTGCGGCTTTTCCCTTTCTGAGCGTTCGGTTTTTGCAGGTCCCTGGGGTTGGATTTCCTTTTTATCTGCCATGAATAATCTCCTTAGCTGGTTTTATCCACTTTAGCAGCCTCCTTATAACTAACTAGTTCATCAACGCGCTGCTGTTCTTTTCTTTCTTCTTCTTTCAAATACTTGTGAAATTCCTTTTCTCTAAGGTTTTCCAAAACCTTTCTTTCTTTCATAATCTCCACAAGCTTGTCTCTTATTTTATCGACATTTTCCTCCTCTTTCTTAACATTCTCCTCTTGCCTCTCCTTAGCTCCATCTAAAAAATCAAGAAAAGATTTTAGCTCCTTTATTTTCTCGCGCTGAATAATGCCCGTGCAGGCATTTTTAAATTCAATCATATTAATTTTTATTTCGTCACAAATATTCTTGAGCTTTAATTTTTCTTCCTCAAGTTTCATAATAGCAATGCCTAACTCGTTTTTGGCATTTTTCTCGAATTGCTCTTTTAATTTTAGAATTGTTTCTAATCGGAACTTAAAGCCTGCCATACTCTATCACGCTTTAACTTTCTACAGTATTTATTAGAAGTTCAACAGTATCATGAAAAGAAAATCTTTCAAATATATCCTGAGTTAAAAACTCATTTATACCCTTATTTAGTTTAATCGATAAATCTATATCTGGATTACTACCTTTTACATAGGCGCCCACATTAATAAGGTCCTCTGCATCAGAATAGATTGCTAAGTTTCGCCTAAGTTCACCTGCAGCCTTTTTATGATCACTATCAACTATATCTGTCATTACACGACTTATAGACGCAAGTACGTCTATTGCAGGATAATGGTTTCTATGGGCTAGCTGTCTAGAAAGCACTATATGTCCATCTAGAATTCCGCGAGCGGTGTCTGTTATGGGCTCGTTCATGTCATCTCCATCAACAAGAACAGAATATAGCCCTGTTATGGAGCCTTTATCTGATGTACCCGACCGCTCTAAAAGCTTTGGCATGGCTGCATAAACAGAAGGGGTGTATCCTCTTGTTACAGGAGGTTCTCCCGTTGCTAAACCAATCTCCCTCTGAGCCATTGAAAAACGCGTCAATGAATCCATTAACAGAAGCACATCATTACCGCAGTCTCTAAAGTATTCGGCAATTGCGGTTGCTACAGAGGCACCCTTTAGACGAATTAGTGCTGGTTGATCCGATGTGGCAATAACAACCACCGCACGTTTTAGACCTTCTTCGCCTAAATCTCTATCAAGGAAGTCGCGAACCTCACGGCCTCGCTCTCCTATAAGAGCTATGACATTGATATCTGCTTTTGTATTTCGAGCTATCATACCTATAAGTGTACTTTTCCCGACACCACTACCAGCAAATATACCCAATCTCTGGCCTTTTCCCACCGTTGCAAGACCATCCATGCACTTTACCCCTAATGGTAGCACCTGATTGATTCTAGGGCGCGTCATGGGGTTGGGAGGGTTGTTGTTAACAGGGTAGTACTTCTCAACTTCAATTGGACCCTTACCATCTATGGGATTACCAAGCCCATCTAGAACTCTTCCTAGAAGGGCAGGCCCTACTCCAACCTGCAATTCACTGTTAGTAGCAATTACTTGGTCTCCTGGGCCTATGCCAGACATGTCTCCGATAGGCATTAATAGAACGTTTTTATTCTTAAAACCAACAACCTCTGCAAGAATTGGATCCTTTTGTTGGGAAACAATATGACATAAGGCCCCGACATGTGTCTCGGGGCCTTCAGCCTCTATGGTAAGGCCTACTACCTTGGTCACCTTGCCCGAATAGCGGACAAAACTGCGTGATCCTAAAAGTCTATGAAACTTGTCCAGCGTTATATTATTCATCTTCTTTTCCGTCTTCTTGGCCGTCTTCGCCTATTAATTCGAAGAATGCCTTTCGTATACTCTCTAGACGGACATCACAACTTCCGTCTACCGAGCCAAATTCAGTATCTATAATACATGAGCCTTTATCCAAGGATTTATCCTCTCTGACTTCAAGCTCGCGCAAACCCTTAACTGACGATTTTAGCAGCTCCTGATTTTCAACTACAATATTATAATCCTCAGAAGATACTATCAAAGTAATATTTTCTCTATTACTGCACGAATTCATGGTATCCTTGATAATATCTAATATAATATCCTTGTTTTCCTCGATAGCCTTTCCTACGACTTTTTCGGAAATTTCCAGAACAAGTTCTACTATATTATGCTCAAGTGATGCAATAGTATCATTATACTCCCGCTTGCTGCGCTCCTTAAATTCTTGAGCTTCTGCTAGTAACTCGCTATAATGCTGTTGTGCTAGCTCTTCACCATGACGGTATCCTTCTTCTTTAGCCTCTTGCTGAGTTTCTGCTAACAATGCTTCATTTTTTTCCTTGGCCTCACTAGTCATTCTTTCGGCCTCTAACTCGGCCTCACGTCTAATTAAGGCTGCATCGCCCTTGGCCTTATGTACAATATCTTGGCTAATCTTAAGGTCCTTATCCGGGTCAACCTCTGATGCCGCTGCAGCTTCGCTAAAAACATCCTCGACTATTGATTCAGTCATTTTAGGCTGCTTATATGGTGCGCCCACATTAACTTGGTTACGTTTATAAACACCATATCCATATCTATTGCTATACAACTATTTCGTCTCCTCCGCCCCTTGAAATAATTATTTCGCCGGCATCCTCTAGCTTCCTTATAATATTTACTATCTTCTGCTGCGCCTCTTCTACATCCTTTAGACGAACAGGACCCATGTACTCTATATCCTCTTTTATCATCTCTGATAGGCGCTTAGACATATTGTTGTAAATATGTGTTTGCACTTCTTCGGTAGAACCTTTAAGTGCAAGTGCAAGCTGGCTGTTGTCCACTTCGTGTAGGAAGCGCTGCACTGAACGATTATCAAGCTGAAGGATATCCTCAAATACAAACATTCTCTTTCTGATATCTTCAGCGAGATCTGTATCCTCAATTTCAAGGGAGTCCATAATATACTTTTCAGTTCCTCTATCAACTGCATTCAGTATCTCAACAATAGCTTGGATTCCGCCTACAGCAGTAAAGTCCTCAGTAACAAGAGTAGAGAGCTTCTTTTCAAGCACCCTTTCCACTTCCTTAATTATTTCAGGGGAAGTTCTATCCATTTGGGCAATTCTTTTTGCTACATCTGCCTGCTTATCTTGTGGAAGAGCAGATAAAATAGCAGCCGATTGATGTGGCTTCAAATATGCCAATATAAGAGCTATCGTTTGTGGATGCTCGCTTTGAATAAAGTTTAATACTTGGGAAGGATCAGCCTTCCTGACGAAGTCAAATGGCCTAACTTGGAGGGATACCGTAAGCTTATTAATTATTTCCATGGTCTTTTCGGTTCCCACAGCTTTTTCTAGAATATCCTTAGCATAGCCTATACCACCCTCAGTAATATACTGTTGGGCAAGGCATATCTGATAAAATTCGCTCAAAACATTTTCACGTTCTGCGGGTGAAACTGTTCTAATATTAGCAATTTCCAAGGTGAGCTGTTCTATTTCTTCTTCTTTGAGATGTTTAAAAATTTCTGAAGAACTTTCGGGGCCTAAAATAATTAGGAGCATAGCCGCCTTTTCTCTGCCCGACATCTCTCTTATCGTATCAGCTCTAAATGCCATAAGCTTCACCTGCCTTTGGATCTGTGCTAAAGGTTAGTCCCAATCTTCAGCAATCCAGTTTCTTAATAATTGAGCTACTGAATCAGGATTTTGTTTTACAAACTTATCAATTTGTTTCTTAATCTCTGACTGCTCCTGAACATTAATATCAGCTATTTCCTCCACATCTTCAAACGCCTGTGAAGTTCCTCCTGTTGCACCCGCAGCAGCTTCTAATGCCGCTGATTCAGCGCCGGCAGTCCTTTTTCTAGGAAGTGCCGTAACTATCATAACAATTAGAAGTATAAGCATTAAAGCATAAAATCCATATTGATTAAAGAGCTCAGCGGCTGTATCTGCTAAACTAACCTCCACTATAGGCTCTGGTGCTATTTTTTGAACACTTATTGTGATATTTTCTATAGGAACCCCCGTAGCAGTATAGGCTGATTGCCTCACTTGGTCTAAATATTCTGTTGTAAGACCTTCGTCGGATTCAATTCTATTTCCATACCAAAGAGAAAGCGACATGGTGGACTGCTCATTAATTAACTTTCCTACGGCCTTCTCTGCCTCTGCATTTGTCTGATTATAGAGATTCTCCTTAACCTCGTGTTCTTTAGTATATTGGCCATTACCCTCTTCACCCCATTGATATGAAGGGGCACCTTGGGGATTCGTATCAGTACCGGGTATGTCCCCCATATTTCCATCTGTTAAATGTTCTTTCAATGTTTCTTGGTTAAGAATAGCATCTTCGTCTTCAATTGGGCGCTCATATTTAGTCGATGAGCTTTTATATGTATCGAAATCCAGTACCGCGTTAACCGAAACACTCATGGTATCGAAAAATTCGTTTTGAGCAATCCCTACTTTAAAGAAATCATATACTTTATTCTCTAGTTCTTGCTGGCGTTGACGGCGCATCTCATCTTGAGTACCGGCCTTAAGCATCTCCGTCTGACTATAGTCCCTAGAAAGCGGATTAAGATTATGATCAACTATTGTAATTTTATCAGCAGGAATACCCAAAGATGCAGCCACTACCTTTGCAGCTGCGTCAACCTGGTTAGGTGTTAGAGCCTTTTTTGTCTTCAACATGACATAGGCACTACCTTTGTCTTCTTGATTAGATTTAACCCAATAGGTCTTTTCGGGTTTTGAATACTGGACTGTAGCATTTTCAATATTCTCAAATTTTTTTAGCTTATATACTAAATCATTTGTTAGATAATTTTTCCAAAGATTAGCCTTGTCACTTTCTGTAGCTGTCAACGATAATTTATCCCAGGTATCGGCAAAAGTAACGTCAGGCGAAACTAAACCTTGAGTACTCAAATCAAACTCAATGTCTCTTTTAAGCTTACTATCAACATATACTTGGTTTTCTCCCTTTTTAAAGGCGATATTATTTTCTGTAAGATAATTAACAACAGGTTGTAGATTAACCTCTTGAGATGTATCAAAAAGTGGTACGTATTCAACTTTCAATGTAAGTGCTACAGTTATTACTATTGCTGCAACTACAACTCCTAGTAAGGTGAAAATTCTTACCTTTTGGCCTTTTTCAAGATCAGTCCAAAAAGTCTTAATTTTCTCCCATAGCTTCTTTAATCCTTCCGGCATAATCTAACCCTCCCGATAAAGGTTCCTCTAAAGTACCTCACGCCTTTTCTTTAGTAGAAATATATCGAATTCATTAAATCTGCATTCTCATAATTTCTTGGTACGCTTCCATAACCTTGTTTCTCACTTCAGTTATAAACTGTAGAGAGATTGAGGCTTTATCGGCCGCAATTAAAACCGAGTGAATATCGTCGGTGCGCCCAGCAATGAAGTCCTCTGTCATTTTATCAGACTCCTGCTCTAATGTATTAACATTATTGAGTGCATCAACTAAAAGGTCTTTAAAATTAATATTTTCACTTGCACTATTAATCTTAGTAGGCGTAGCTGTTGCTATTGTGTTATTAACTAAATTAATACCTTGTATGGCCATATATTAACGCCTCCCTTTTCTCTTTTGTATTATTATTTATCTACCTATTTCAAGGGCCTTAGAAGCCATTGATTTAGATGCATTTAACGCCGTAACGTTTGCTTCATAAGCCCTAGTCGCAGAAATCATATTAACCATTTCTGTGATAATTTCTACATTGGGCATTTGTACTATTCCGTTTTCATCTGCATCGGGATGGGTTGGATCATAAACATCCTTAAAGGGTGACGAATCTTCTACAATTCCTGTAACCCTTACTCCACCACCGGCAAGATAGCGACTCTTACTTTGCTCAGATAAATATTCTGAAAATGGTATGTTGGCTTCCTTTTCCTGAAAAACAACAGTTTTTCTTCTATAGGGAGCTCCATCTTCAGTACGGGTAGTATTTACATTAGCTATGTTCTGAGATATTACATCCATGCGAAGGCGCTGTGCTGTTAATGCTGATGCGCTTATATTAAAAGAATCAAAAAGGCCCATTATCATCCACCTCCACGAATAACATTCTTAAGCTTTGCGAAATTACCGTTTATTCTCTGGATTAGTGTATTATAGCGTAAATTATTAGCCGCTAATAAAGCCATTTCATTTTCTATGTCCACATTATTGCCGTCACTTCTGTAGGACGTCGCTGCACTATCTTCAGTAACGTTCATCCCTTCAGAATAAAGCTTAGACCCGCCACTATTAATTACCCCGGTTTTCATTTCACTGTTCAAAAATTCTTCGAATCGAACTACTTTTCTTTTATATCCGGGCGTATCAACATTGGCTATGTTTTGGGAAATGACATTGTTTCTTAGCCATGCGGCATCAAGGCCGCGCTCGATTTTGTTGTCTGGAAAGAGTAGCTTAGATGGCATGCTATCATCTCCTTATATATTGCTTAATGCAATCTTTTTCTTTCGTCTAAAAAATGGTATCTAAAATATGTATCTATTTTGAATATACCACAATATATTGGTAGATACAACAAAAGTTCCTGCAAAAACACAGTTTTTCTACTTTGTTTTCTCATATTTTCATGAAAAATGTCAAATAACATAGATAGCATAACACAGCGTAATTTTAATCAACTAATTGAGTATTGCTGTTTTCTTGGTAATATTTTTTCACCAAAACTTTCTACTTATAAAGAAAGAAGCACTAGGCATAATAAGCATTGAGGAGGTGAGAAAATGGCAAACAACAATAACTCAAATAGCAAGACTCAATTTGATAATATGAAGTATGAAATCGCAGGACAGCTTGGTATTAACTTAAAGCAAGGTTACAATGGTGACTTAACTTCTCGCGAAGCCGGAACAATCGGCGGTAACATCGTTAAGAAAGTTTTCCAGACCTACACCGGCAATCAGTATCCTCAGTATGATACAAACAACAACAAAAACTAAAAATTAGCCTAAGTATCATAAAAAAGGGGCTGTATCGAGGAATCGAATAGCCCCTTTTTCATGCCTTATTTCCTTAAATACTATTATCGTCTTCACTGTCTAGGTTAGCTTTTAATGATTCATTGTTTTTCTCAGCTGTTTCGGATTCTTTCTTGTCACTATTCTTTTCCTTCTTACTACTTGGCTCTAAGGCTTTTTTGATTTGCTCAATTAAATTTGGAATATTATCCAAAGCACGATCTAAAGAAGCATTGGGAGATGCCGGAATCATTTTTATAGTGTTATTTCTTCCCACAATTAAAAATGCTATTGGATTAATACTTACACCTGCACCACTGCCCCCCGCAAAAGGATATCCAGGGTTTTCATTTTTATTATTTTGGCTATATTCTCCGCCACCGGCTGCAAATCCGAAAGCTACCTTTGATACCGGAATTATGACGGTTCCGTCAATTGTTTGAACCGCATCACCGACAATGGTGTTAACATCTACCATATCCTTAATACTTTCCATAGCTGTCTTCATAAGTTCTTCAATTGGATGCTGTCCCATATTTCACTTCTCTTCCTTTCCCTATTTTTTCTTTCAAATAATTCACTATCAAAACTATAATATGGATTATTCTCACTCTTAATATGCAGGAAACATGGAAATCGGGACTTTCTTTTTGAAAATCTGGGTAGAAATCGAAGATAAAGCGTTTTTGTGGAATAAATGGCATTAGTATTCCCAATATCGACCAAGTAGCTCCATAAAGCTGCGCAGTTGTAGCGGCATTCTTTGTCGCTAATCGACCTGTTACAGATAAGTCAAGAATCTCCAAGTTTTTCTTTAAATGATTATAGGTATCTTTTGAAATAACCATTTTTATGACTGCTGCTAGACGCCCTTTTTTCTTCTTTTTCTTTTTTGGAACATCTTTTTTCTTTTTTAGTAGAAAACTCAATCCACCTTCCTCAAGCTTCCATGAGAACAGTGTCAAGATTTTATAGAACATAACTTTAACATTAAGGTGCAAACCTTTTTCATCTATCGAAACTAATATCATTAAAGATAGTCTAAGCCTCAATAAAATAATTATTAAAATGATAATAATTAAAAAAGCCAGAAACACAATTAGTACCTCCGTACTAAATATGATTTCCGGCTTATAGTAATTTATTCCAAGATTTTTTAATCAAGAGGAATATTTTCATATACCTCTGGTATCTCGTTCATTTCTAATGGAGGAAGCTCCCTAATTGAGGCAAATCCAAAGGCCCTTAAGAATTCCTCCGTTGTTCCGTAGAGCTTTGGCTTTCCAGGAGTATTGTCACGTCCAACCTCTTCTATAAGACTACGGTCGGTAAGAGTTAGTAAAACCCCATCGCTATTAACTCCCCTAATTTGCTCTATGTATGCTCTTGTCACAGGTTGGTTATATGCAACAATAGCAAGAGTTTCATAAGCCTGTGGTGTAAGACCCTGTTTTTTTCTTAATGTGCCTAGGTTCTGGACATACTCATCTAAATCGGGTCTTGTGCAAAGCTGGTAGGCCCCATCGATTTCCCTTATGATTAAACCCCGATTTGAATTTTGAAATTTATATATCAGATTTGACATGATAGCCTTAGTTGTTTTCTTATCATTTTCAATTATCTCAGCAATCTTTTCTAAGGGCAAACAATCTCCCGAAGCAAAAAGCAGAGCTTCAATTATCATTTCAATATTCTGTATAGAGTTCATTAATTAATCCTCGTTCTCTATTAAAGTCATAGATTCTATATCATTCTGTGATCCTTTGGGTGTAATATATATTTCTCCAAAAGCAACAGGCTGATCGATTTCTGCTCGGCCTACCCTTACAATTTCAAGTGTTGCTAAAAATCCTGTGGCGACCTCAAGCCTGCTCTTTTCACTTGTATTATAACACTTAGAGAAACATAGCTTTGCACCCTTTTTCAAAAAGGTAAGAAGCTCCTTTATCTTTGCCCTTAATGAAACCTTTTCATGGTCTAAGATTCTCTCCATTCGCTTAGAAACATCATCTTGTTTATCCTTGAATTTTTTTAGTGCATCGACCATGCATGTCCGTAGTATCAAGGGAGATAGCTCAAGCTCGTCAGGTGCAATAATATCGGGAATTGCCTCTGGCAGTTTATAATGGGCTCCTCTCCATTTTTCATCTCTTTTTGTCAGCACTTTAGAATACTCTTTATACTTCTTATACTCAAGAAGTTTGATAATAAGCTCCTCACGCGGATCTACGACTTCTCCTTCTAGTAAGGATTCTTTACTAGGTAAAAGTAATCGCGACTTTATGTGAAGAAGAGTAGCCGCCATAACCAAAAACTCAGATGCTATATCTAAGTCTAGCTCTTGCATGGCCCTTAAATAGTCCAAGTATTGATCAGTTATCTGAGAAATAGGGATATCATATATATCTATCTTATCTTTTTCAATTAGATAAAATAATAAATCAAAGGGTCCTTCAAAGTTTTCAAGCTTTAAAGTACATGCATCGGTTAAAGCGCTTTTCATAATACCACCTTAAATCCAGTCAATTTTCATGACCTTGCGAACCTCAGCCATTGTCGTTTCAGCAATTGCTCTAGCCTTTTTATTTCCGTTAATAATAATATCTTTTATATCATCAGTACGTTTGAGCCATTCTTGTCTTCTTTCATAAATAGGAGACATAAGTTCGGCCACATTATTAGCTAACTTTTTCTTGCAAGCCACACAACCTATTTCACCTTTTCGGCAGTCTTGTTCTATTTCTACAAACTGGTCGTCAGTAAAGAGCTTATGATAAGAAAACACCGAGCAAACCTCAGGGTGCCCCGGGTCTGTTTTGTGTATACGCTCAGGATCCGTAACCATAGTCATGATTTTCTTTTTAACTTCTTCAGGGCTGTCAGCCAAAGCGATAGTATTATTATAGCTTTTGCTCATTTTCCTTCCATCTAGCCCCGGCAAAACTTTAGCCTTGGTTAATAGTGGCTTTGGTTCAGGAAAAACCTCTGAATTGTAGAGATAATTAAACCTTCTAGCTATTTCTCTTGTCACTTCAATATGAGGAAGCTGGTCCTCTCCGACCGGAACATAATCAGCCTTGTACATTAAAATGTCTGTAGCCATTAGGCAAGGATATCCCAAAAAGCCATAGGTAGTAATGTTCTTCTCCTTTAGCTGATTGAGTTGATCCTTATAAGTCGGACATCTATACAGCCAAGATAATGGCAGATTCATTGAGAATAGCAAGTGTAACTCTGCATGCTCTTTTATTGAGCTTTGTAAAAAGAATGTACACTTTTCTGGATCTAGTCCTGCTGCAAGCCAATCTACTAAAAGGCTAGTAATGTTATCCTTATATTGATCTGTATCTTCATAGCCTGTAGTCAAGGCATGATAATCTGCTACAAAGAAAAAACAATTATATTCGTTTTGAAGTCGAACCCAATTTTCCAGCGCTCCAAAATAGTTGCCCAAATGAAGAGCTCCGGTCGGCCTCATGCCGCTAAGTATAGTTCCTTTTTTCTGCATAATCTACACTCCTGATAAACCTAATCTAATTCGTTCTTTATGAACTTAATGATATTATAACCACTTCCCATTGTCCAGAGGGACAATTATCAAAAACAAATCATGATACCATTATAAAATATGAAGCATACTTATGTAAATTATCCAAATGACAGCTATTTAAAAACTAATTTCCAAATATATATTTATTCTGGGATTTACTTTTTCAATTTATGTATGGTTTTTGTTCAACAAAAATCTAATAAAAATTCTTGCAAAGCTAAGTTCTTCGTGCTATTATATTGTTTGTTATACCAAACTAATGGGAGGTGAATATTATGCCAAATATTAAATCTGCAATTAAGAGAGTAAAAACAAACGAAGCTAAAAATTTGCAGAATCGCATGAAGAAGTCAGATCTTAGAACCACTGTTCGCAGCTATAACGAAGCTATCGATGCAAATTCCCCTGAATGTCAGGAAATCCTCAAGGATGCTATTAAAAAAGTGGATCAGGCTGCTTCCAAAAACATTCTTCATAAGAATACTGCCTCCAGAAAAAAGTCACAACTTCAAAAGGCATACAATGCTATGTCAGCAAAATAATAAAGTGATTAACTTAAGCATAAAAATGAAACGTACCATAGGTACGTTTTTTGCTTTTTTGCTGTAGTAGACTATATCAATCCAAGCATAGCTATTTCTATTGTATTAAATGCTCTGACATAATCGTAGAAGGCCGTCCATGCATCAAGTTCACTTTGTCTTAACTTCAGCTTTGCTTCTTGTAACTCGATTCTGCTAATTAAGCCAAGATTATACTTATTAAGTGCTACTGTATACTTTTTGTTTTGCGCAGACGCCTTTTTTTCTTCGATACTAACGACATCATACTTTGATTCATAGTCCGAGTACAGATTGTTGAATAAAATGGACCGATTTAATAAATAAGTATCAAGTTCTAGCTCGGCAATCTCTTTTTTCTTTTTTTCTATATCTAGTTCAGGATATTCGCAACCATAAACATTGCTTAGAATATCAATTTTGCCATCAATAATCAAGATGTTGTTATCAAGTTGTTTTTTCTGAATATCATTTTTTATAAAGCTATTTTCAGCAGTTTCATATTCAATTAAGATCTGCTGCCGATATGTTTCAATATCAAATTGTATCTCTACACTATTATTATCATTTATACCAACCGATCTAATTATGTTCTTAAATAAGCTATTATAGCATAATAATACTGAATCCCTTTTACCTTCTGCTGTTAGGAGTTCTGCCTCCTGATAATCGATGTCCATCTTAGTAGCCCTTCCTTGACTAAGATTAGTTTTATTTATTTGATATAGAAGATTACTATATTCAACAGAGCTATCAGCAAGATTCTTATTTTCTTTTAATACTATTAAGTAAAGGCAATTTTCTTCAAATTCAACTATTTGCTTCTTATAATCCTGCATGAGCAAGATTTCTTTATTATTACTAATAAATTTATAATTTTCGTATTGCTCATATATATCAGCTTTTTGTAATAGTAAATTATCAAGATAAGAATTATACGAGATTGAATTCATCAAACATGTATCCAGCTTACTTTTAGTAGCGTTCCACTCTTCTGAACCCATGGCAAATGATTCCATTTCATTTCGATAGTTAATTATTTGTATATCGTTTTGATTTATTAATTCCCTATATTGATTTATTGAATAATCCTGTGAAGATTGCTGGTCGTAAAGCTTTAAAAAATACAAATCATTAAGCTCATATTGGAGCTGAATCTTTCTATATCCAGCTCCAGAGTTTTTATACATTTTAAGAAGCGTATCTAAAGAATAAGCAGTTTTCTCCTTTTCACCATAATTTACAGAATACTTTTCCCCAAGACTCCAATTCGAAAACGAAACTAAGTCTGACGCATAAGCAATTCCTCCAAGTAGAGAAATTAATAATACAATACAAATAATAAAAACTAGCACTCTTTTCTTCATACTTCTCCCCTAATCCAACAAATCAATCTTTTCCAAAAAATATCTTAAAAAGGTCTTTTCCTTTGTTATTATACTTGCCTCACAAATCATACCCACTTTAATATCTCCTTGCTTTCCACTTGCTCCAACAAGCTTTGTTCCTGGAACTGCTGCCTTAACAATATAATAACTTTGGCCACTTGCTTCATCTATAATTGCATCTTTTGAAATACTTTGAATCTGTCCACGCATTTCCCCATATTCGTTGTTTGGTAAGGCTGCAAAGTTATATTTCACTGTACTATTTATATCTATTTCGCCTATATCCTTGTTGCTTACAAAGATTTGCATAGTATAAGCAGAGTCATCCTTAGGGATAATAGTTAGAACTTCCTGGCCTCCCGTTAGGAAATCACCCGGAAGCATCTCGTAAAGAACATTTACCGTTCCGTCAATGCTTGCTGTTACAATTGCATTTCCAATATCAATTTCAGCTTTTTTTATACTCTGCTCATAGGCTTTGATATTATC
>CAYMAE010000028.1:6517-29341 GCA_964388375.1 uncultured Ruminiclostridium sp. | reverse complement strand
TTGCTAAACCGTTAGTAGGGGTAACTCTAGCCGGGGTTCGAATCCCCGCTTCTCCGCCAAGTTTGATGTCAAAAATGGCACCTGATTTATTATGAATCTAGGTGCTTTTTTTGATATGTCTTCTGTTTCTATAAAATGTGTTGAGACCATTTATACCACCCATCGAGTTGTTTAATGTCAATCTATGAGTTATGGTCTTAACTACTGTTTGATTTATCGCTCTTATGCATCAGAAGTGTTGTTTTTTGCTTTTGCAGCCAAAATAGAAGTGGCTATTAATAAGCTTATCCCAAACACTAATAATACATAGGGCATAAATGAAAACGAAGCAAAGGAGAAAAGCTTTCCCGCAAGTGGGGGAATGAGCGTAGTTCCTGTGTAAGCAAAAGCCATTTGAAGGCCCATTGTCGCTTGGGGATCATACTTTCCAAAATACACAGGCGTCTGGTGAAGCATTGACGGAAAAATAGGTGCAAGACCTAAGCCTATCAATATAAAGGCAATTATTGTGAAAATCACAGGTAGGGGCAGGATCAACAGAACAATTCCTACCAGAAGAAGAATGCATCCAAGGCGGATTAGTTGTTCAGTACTAAGCTTTATAGATATAAACCCGCTTAGCATACGCCCGACAGTAATTCCTAAAAAGAATAGAGCGCCCCATCCGGCGGCTCTTTCGGGCGGCAAATTCTTTACATTGACCAGGTAGCTTGTTCCCCATAGTGAAACAGAGGATTCAATGGATGTGTAGAGGAAGAAGGCTATCATAGCGAAAATAGCACCTTTGGTTTTTAGTGGAGCAAAAAGACCTATAACTGAGTTTTTATGGCGTTCATTATCAGTATGCTCGTGTTCAATAGAAGAATGCTCATACTTTTTCCACATAGGAAGAGAAAACATAAGTAGTGCAGCTAAAAGAAATTGAATCACTGAAATACTCAAGTATCCACTTCGCCAGTTGTATCCCAATTGTATAAGTGCAGAAATCAAAACAGGCCCTAGCATGGCTCCTAAGCCCCAAAACGAATGAAGCCAGTTCATGTGCCTAGCTTCATAGTGTTCGGCGACGAATTCATTGAGGCCTGAATCTATTGCCCCTGCACCGAGGCCTAAGGGTATAGCAAAGAGAGTAAGCCATATAAACGATCCTGACAATGAAAAACCTAATAAAGAAACGGCGGTCATAGCAACACTTACTACTGTTACCTTCCCGGTACCAAATCTTCTTATTACTCGGTGGGCTAATAAGCTAGATATAATAGTGCCTATTGATATAATGAAAGAAATAATTCCAGCGCTTTCAATAGGTGCCCCGAACTCAACACTCATAATAGGCCATGAAGATCCTAATAGTGGGTCGGGAAGGCCTAAACTAATAAATGCTAAATAAATTAGTGCTAAAAAAATCATAAATGCTCCTACTTTCAGATAAGTATTAATTGGCCATTAAACTAGTAGTTCCAGCCGTCAATATCTCCTCTTTTTATAGCGCCAAAGATATTAGATTTGATATGCTTGTTTTCTTCAGCTAGGCCAGCAATGAGCTCCTTAATATTCTGGCGTTTTGTATTCCCATCCACAGGGCAAGTACTTGGAATTGGCACGAGGTCTAAAGCTTTTGCAGCCAAGCGAATAAGACTTTCTTCGCAATAAATCATAGGCCTTATTAGGGTGATATCTTTCCTGTCTAAGTAAGTAACTGGAGAAAAAGTGCGGATATTTCCTTCATAAATAAGTGACATGAGGAATGTTTCGATAACATCATCCTTATGATGTGCAAACGCGACCTTGTTACAACCCAATTTTTTAGCAGCATTATAAATTGCACCGCGCTTCATATTAGAGCATAAGGAACAAGGATTAGCCTCGTTTTTGACATCAAAAACAACCTGTGAAATATTAGTGTCTTCTATATGATAATCAATTTTGGTCTTATCATAGAATTTTAGAAGGCTGTCCCGCTTAAAACTTTCAAAGCCTAGATCAATAGTAATTGCTATAATTTCAAGCTTTTCAGGTAGAAAACGAGCAAGTTCATTTAAAGCAATTAACAAAAGCTGGCTATCCTTTCCGCCCGAAACGCCAATTGCTATCTTATCTCCGTCACTTATCATATTGTAGTCTTCTATTGCTCTTCGCATCCTGGAAAGAATTTTTTGAAGCATATCTTTCAAGCCTTTCACACGTTGTCTTCACAGAGTCAAGAATTATTATACATGTAAAGACATATTTAATGCAATAACACCCCGAACAGATGGGCCTTGGCATAACTTGGGGAGCAAACAGAAATTTACTACGAGAATCAATAGCAGAAAAAGCTAAAAAGAATCAGAAAAAATGCATTACAGTGAAATTTGGTATTGAAATTTATAAAAAAACAAGGTATAATAGGCTTTGCCTCAAAAACAGAAATTAATTTTTGCTTGCGGCACAGAATTTTATACTTCGAGGTGTAGCGCAGTTGGTAGCGCGCTTGGTTTGGGACCAAGATGCCGGGGGTTCAAGTCCTCTCACCTCGACCAGTTGGAGTGGTCTTATAGGATTTAAGAATTAAAAAGCTTAAATTTATATGACCACTCTTTAATTTTTCGGAATTTTGGTGCCAGAATAGCTAACGGCTACTCCTTTTCTTGTTTTCAAGCTTACTTCGGGACTCGGTAATATGTCTGGTATCTCAAGCGTACCTACACACCTGTAGTGTATATTGCCTGAAGCGTCTTAAGAAATCATCATATCCTTCAACTCGTTTTTAATACGCTTTTTAAGCTTGTATGACTTTGAGTATGTCTTAAAGTTTATGATGTCACCACAGTATTCCTGTGAGGACAGGATTTTAATGATTGTTGTGTTCTGCCAACGACTGGGTTTTTCATTATTGCGTCTTCCTCCACGATTCATCCCTTTGCTTTGCCAGTAGTTCATTGGTGTTAAGATATTATCACTTTCTAATTTTGTGGCAATCTGCTCTGTTCCATAACCATCCAACGTTATTGCGAAGATTCGGCGAACAACAGTTGCAGCGTCCTCTTCTATAATCCAATGTTTAGGATTGTTAGGGTCTTTCATATAACCATAAGGAGGAAGGCTCAAAGGTTCACCACCATTTCCCTTAACCACATTGGTCAGCCTGCGTTTTTTGGAAATGTCTCGGGAATAATGTTCATTCATGATGTTAAGAAGTGCAATAAACTCGTTTTCACCCTCATCTGTATCAATGCCTTCGCCTATCGAAATCAGGCGGATGTCATGCTCGGCACCGCATTATAAGAATATTGTGAATTAGCTCTTTAGTATATTTTTATTCTCCTAAAGTAATGTAATAATTTACTTTATAGGATACTTAGAAAACAAATCCATTATATTCAGACCTTTATTATATTGTATTAGATCATTACATTTACATAGTAAGTCAATTACTCTTTTGCTCATATTACACCAATTTAATTTTACATTCTTATATTGTTCAAAAGTACTACATTCCTCAATTGGAGCATCAAGGTATCCATTATGATTGGCCATTTCCAGATAAGTACATAGTGTTTTATATGTACCAAATGTACTGTTGTCTCCAATTCCTATGTCATCTGCATAGGAACATAACGCAAACATTTCTAATTGTGAAGCACTATTGGGGTCAACTTCATTAATATTGACATTATAAGAAACTGTTTTTCCGCCATAATTTGTTTCCACATAAATGACTGGGTTGTCTTGAGTTGAACATTCCGCATATTTTGCTTTGATTCCCCAGAAACAATCCGTACCCGGTTCCTTAATCATCGTAAGCCCTAGTACTTCCCCGTCTTCCTGCTTTTCTACTTTTTGGGATTCTACGGGCATATACCCCGTAGAGTCATTAGTGACTTTCTGTTTTTTTGGATATGAATCATTTATATATCCGCTATATTGATTAGTTACACTCGATATTTGCATATACTGCTCCTTTTAATTGTTCCTCCGTTTTGGTCAAATGTTACCTACGTATTATCTATAAGCGACATTAATTACAAAGTATATATCGGAAAAATTGTTATAGACTTAATGGCTAACCTTTAATCCGTGTAATACTACTAATGCTAATCATAAGAAGAATAATAAAGGCACACTTTTCATCACTCCAGTTTCGGAAAAACTCTACATTTTCGGGTATGTTTGAAACTGCTACAATCAGAGAATTTTGAAACATATTACTTTATTATTTGCACAACATCTTGAATCTCGCAGTCAAGAGCAATACAGATTTTATGAATAAAAGAAAGTCCTCTGTTGAAAGAGGACTTTCTTGATATCATTATAATATTTTTAAAGTGTCTTTGTGGTATCTATGCCGGAATCTTATTAAGCCATGAAAAGCTCAATATCTGAATCAACTGTGTCGATACCGGCAATGCCGAATTTCTCAACCAATACTTTGGCTACGTTAGCCGACAAGAAGCCTGGAAGTGTTGGACCGAGGTGGATGTTCTTAACACCTAGATACAGCAGTGCTAAGAGAACAATAACGGCCTTCTGCTCGTACCAAGCGATATTAAAGGCGATTGGTAATTTGTTGATGTCGTCGAGACCAAACACCTCTTTGAGCTTCAACGCAATAACGGCCAGTGAATAAGAGTCATTACATTGACCAGCGTCCAGCACTCTTGGAATTCCGCCGATATCACCTAGATTCAGCTTGTTATAGCGATACTTAGCACAGCCCGCGGTCATAATAACGGTATCATTAGGAAGCTTTTTTGCAAACTCCGTGTAATAATCTCTGGACTTCATGCGTCCGTCACAACCAGCCATGACAAAGAACTTTTTAATAGCACCGGATTTGACTGCAGCAACAACCTTATCGGCCAGGGCTAGTACCTGATTATGGGCAAAGCCGCCAACAATAGTGCCGGTTTCAATTTCGTCGGGCGCAGAAAGAGTTTTAGCAAGAGCGATAATTTCGGAAAAATCTTTTTTGCCGTTTTCATCAGCTACAATATGCTTGCAGCCGGGATAGCCTGAAGAACCGGTAGTGAAGATTCTGCCTCGGACCTCCTCACTTCTGGGCGGAACGATGCAGTTCGTGGTAAACAGAATAGGACCATGGAAGGAAACAAATTCGTCAAGCTGCTTCCACCATGCGTTGCCATAGTTGCCTGCAAAATTATCATATTTCTTAAAAGCTGGATAATAATGAGCGGGGAGCATTTCACTGTGGGTATATACATCCACACCGGTGCCCTTTGTCTGTTCCAACAATTGTTCTAAATCAATAAGGTCGTGGCCGGAAATAAGGATCGCAGGATTCTTTCTGACACCAATATTGACCTCGGTGATTTCGGGATTGCCGAACCTCGAGGTGTTGGCCTCGTCCAGAAGCGCCATAACCTTAACGCCATACTCACCGGTTTTCAGTGTCAGTGCCACTAGATCATCGGCACTAAGGGAATCATCCAGCGTTGCTGCCAAAGCCTCATAGATAAAGTTGTTGATATCTAGATTTGCCTTCCCTATATTCTTTGCGTGCTCGGCATAAGCCGCCATGCCCTTAAGACCATATGTAACCATCTCTCGGAGAGAGCGCACATCTTCATTTTCGGTTGCAAGCACGCCAACAGCGGCAGCTTTTTCAAGCATGGACTCTCTAGAATCCACGGTATATGATGCAGCGTCGTGTAAATTTCCAACGGTAACAGAATTTCTTAGTTCGTCTCTAATGGCAATCATTTTCACAATTTGCTTTTCAATCGAACCATCGTCAAAATTTGCGTTGGTTATTGTCATAAACAGGCTGTTTAGAACTTCATGATTAGCCTTATCGAGGTTGCTAATATCAACCTTTCCCTTTATAACAATATCCGAGATGCCCTTAAGTGTGTAAATCAGAAGGTCTTGCAGCTTTGCAACCTCTTCGTTCTTTCCACAAACACCTCTTATTGTACAGCCTGTGTTTTTAGCTGTTTCCTGACATTGATAACAAAACATACTCATACATTTTCCTCCTTTATTCTTCTACTGGCCAAAATTTCCCTTGCCGACAAAGCACAATGGTAACTGGCCTCATCAACAATAACCTCATACCCCCCCTGAAGGAGTCATCTTTAATTTTGGATTGTTTAAGATTTGTGATGTTATTATACCATACAGCCGCATGCTTAGTACATTGTAATTACTACATATAAAGCGGTATAAATGATTTTATTTGCTGTAGTAAACAGCCTACTGGGAACTAACATGTCGAAGGTATTTAAAGAGCGACGTCCGGTAGAATGAGGTTGTGGAATACAGCCGGTTTATAAAAAAACTACCATAATTTTTTTGCATGAGATTATACTATCATTCATAAAATTAAGTATGGATAGACGAGCTTATGGTGTAAATCGCCACAGAACAAAACAAAATAGTAATCTTAGGCGGGCAGCGGTTAAAAGCGGTCCATTGCTGGGGAAAAAGGTGCCATTAACATTGGAAAACATAGCCTTGATGGTTTTGCCGCTTGTTTTAATGTTGATTTTTATACCACCGCCTAATCAAAAAGAGGTTGATAATTACCCACCGGGCGAGCCTGTATCAAGTAATATTGGTGATATGGATAGCATTATTGTATATAATGTTGCCTATTCAATAATTGATGAGTTTGACCTTGAAGATTATATAGTAGGGGTAGTGGCAGCCGAAATGCCGGCAAGTTATCATTCTGAGGCATTAAAGGCACAGGCTGTGGCAGCAAGAACGTTTGCGTTAAGTCGGGCAAAAGGTCTTTATGGAGCACAAACAGAGCACTTTGGTGCACATGTATGTACCGAGTCAGGCCATTGTCAGAGCTATATATCTAAAGAAAAATATTTAGAGAAGAGGGGAAGCGAAGGTGCCTGGGAAAAGATTCAAGATGCAGTTTACGAAACAGAGGGCATTGTAATGACCTATGCAGGGCAGCTTATTAATCCTCTTTATCATTCAAATAGTGGTGGAATTACAGAGGACATTGAACAGGTTTGGTCCAAATTAGGTGAGGTGCCCTATTTAAAAAGTGTTAGTGGTTATGATGAAAGCTTGTATGATGGTTTCGAAAGCACAACAGTATTATCCTGGAATCAGATAATTACGCAAATAAAAAGCAAATATCCCGAAGCTGATTTAGGAGAAATACCTGATAAGGCTCTGGAAGTTAAGTCGTATACCTCTAGTGGCAGAATCGATAAAATTAGGCTAGGAGACATCACAATATCTGGCACAGAGTTTAGAGAGCTTTTTTCGCTTCCGTCTACTAATCTGGAGTTTAAGTTTTTAGATAATAATGAGGTGGAAATAATATCAAAAGGATATGGTCATGGCGTAGGAATGAGCCAGTGTGGAGCCGATGCTTTAGCCAAAACTGGCTTAAACTATGAAGACATATTGGGATATTTTTACTCGGGAATAAAGGTTCAAGAATTAAGGTAATAAAGTATAAAACCACTTCCGTTGGCAATAATACAAAACGGAGGTGGATATTGTGAACAACAAGGGAAAATTTAAAGAGAATGAACCAAAAGGGATGAAATTTAAGTCCTTTATGAAAGAAAGCGGTTTTTATATTGCTATTGTAGTAGGATTATGTGTTTTAGCAGCAGGAGCAGTCTATTTTTCAACAAATCAGATACTTAAAGATCCAGAAGTGCAGCCACCCATAGCGGGAGACAACTTGGGCGACAATGGATATGAGTTAGGTTTGGGAGACTTAGAAGACCCGTTTGAAAATGTACCCGATCAAAGCTCTATCGACTGGGGTGCTGAAAACTCAGAGGACAACCCATATATCGGCATGGAGGACATTGGTGTTGATCCTGAGGGAGATGAAACGCAGGTTGATAATGAACCTGATGGACTGGCAGGAAAAGAAGTAAAAGACAAAGAAGACGACGACAAAGATGGAGATGGCAAAGAATCAAATGGATCAAACGAAGATCCGGCAGTCTCGACTAGTGGTGATACGGATTTTCTTGATGATGCAGCGACTGAGGATGTTGTGTTTGCTATAGTAAGACCTGCATTCAAGACTCCGGTATCAGGAAAAATCCAATCAGAATATTCAATGGACAAACTAGTGTTTTCTCCGACCTTTAATGAATGGCGGACTCACAGTGGTATTGATATTGCAGCACCTCGTGGAGAGGTAGTTCGCAGCATTGGCGATGGAAAAATTTTAGAAGTTAAGAACGATCCTAGATATGGCTTTACTATTGTAATAGACCATAATAACGGATATAAGTCAATATACTCGAACCTTGCAAGCGATCAAACCATTCAGGTAGGGCAAGAACTCAAACTTGGTGACCCAATAGGAGCGATAGGAGCAACGGCAATATTCGAAAGTGCAGAGCCTACACATCTTCACTTTGAGCTGTATAAGGAAAATAAATTAGTGGATCCGGCAGCATATATTGATTTCAAATAAAACATTTGTGTAAGCACATTAGACTATTACTTTTAAAAAGTACAATATTTAGAATATATTTTTAAGGAGCTCGAAAGGGCTCCTTAAAATATATATATTTATAGAAGGAATTACAAAAAGCACCTTACATGCTGACAATGAATCTATACTATATTCGATATTTTAAATTAGGTGCATGAAGACTAACTTTTCTTAATATATATAGTATCGGGACATCAAGCCAGTTTAGGCGCTGTGCGGGAGGCGGGTGCATGAGACATTACATAGAGGAACGCGCCTTGGAGCTTGGTAGCTTCATAATAGAAAATAGGACGACGGTCCGGGCAGCTGCACAAAATTTCGGAATATCAAAATCTACTGTGCATAAAGACGTGACCGAGCGATTAGCAAAGCTAGATCCGTCTATGGCAGGGCAGGTTAAGAGAATACTCGATGAAAACAAAGCAGAACGCCACATACGTGGTGGAGAGGCAACTAGACTAAAATACGGTAGAGAGGGCAGAAAAGTCGGGTAAAACCGACTTTTTGCAAAATTTGGCGAACTTTCTTTTTTCTATTGATATCCTTGGAATATATTGATAATATTAAACCAGTGCAAAATTCAAATGTCACCACATTTATTGGAAAAGGGGTTGTACAGATTGGGCCTTGGATTAGACATTGGTCTGGATTTAGGAACATCATCAGTTTTGGTATATGTTAAAGGCAAAGGTATAGTATTACGGGAACCTTCTGTAGTAGCCATTGATAAAAACACTGACGATACTTTAGCAGTTGGCGAAGAGGCTAGAAAAATGCTTGGCAGGACACCGGGGAACATTGTGGCAATACGCCCATTAAAGGACGGGGTCATATCAGATTTCCATAATACTGAGAAGATGCTAAGATATTTTCTTCATAAGGTTAGTGCCAAAAGCTTTTTTAAGCTCTTTAAACCAAGGGTTATGATTTGTGTCCCCTCAGGTGTTACAGAGGTTGAGAAAAGAGCTGTTGAGGATGCTGTAATGCGCGCTGGGGCAAGGAAAACTTTTCTCATTGAGGAACCTATTGCCGCAGCAATAGGAGCGGGTATTGACATTACAAAGGCCTGCGGCAGCATGGTGGTTGATATTGGTGGAGGCACAACGGATATAGCCGTTATATCCCTTGGTGGCACGGTTGTGAGCAGTTCGGTAAAAATTGCGGGCGATAAATTTGACGATTCTATAATTCGATATATGCGTAAAAAGCATAATATAATGATTGGTGAACGTACAGCAGAAGAGCTCAAGATTCAAGTAGGAACAGTTTTCCCAAGGGAAAAAGAAGTTTCTATGGATATTAGGGGTAGAAATTTGGTTTCAGGATTGCCAAAGACCATCACCATTTCCTCTGCTGAAATGATGGAGGCATTAGAGGAGCCAGTTTCAAGTCTTATTGAGGCGGTACACTCTGTTCTCGAAAGAACTCCGCCTGAACTAGCCTCTGATATAAGCGACAGAGGGATTGTTATGACAGGTGGCGGATGCTTAATCTATGGTATGGATAAGCTTTTAGAACACAAGACTGGAATAAAGGTGATTATTGCAGACGATGCAGTTTCGAGTGTGGCAATAGGTACAGGCAAGACCTTAGATAATCTTGATTACCTGAGAAAAGATGCCTTCTCGGATATTGTTTACTAATAATACTATGTACTAATTATTAGCATGAAACTCTTTATTATTAACTAGAAATACAAAGATGTAACTGTATTAGGATGACGCATTATGTGTCTTTAGGCAGTTCCATCTTTTTTTATTTCACCTTCTTTGTGCGGCCCTTGTAGTATTTCTTTACTCTTGTTTTATGTATATACTGAGAAAACCTTACTGTTTGTAGTTGGAAATCCTAAAGTATTATTATTTGTCAGCCGATAATTAATACTGAACGAATATATTTTCAAAGGGGATTTACCTTTATGATAAGAGGGCTTTACACATCAGGTTATGGCATGCTAACACTAAACAAAAAAATGGATACGGTATCCAATAATATGGCCAATGTAAATACCAATGGCTTTAAAAGAGATACTGTAGTATTTGAAGAGTTTTCAGATGTGTTAGCAAAACGTTTTTTTGATGGGAGCGACAATGTGGCTCGCCCAGTAAACATCGGTACTATGACATTATACAATGATATAGCCGAGGTCCACACCGATTTTTCCCAAGGAGCATTAGAAAATACCGGGCTTAGCACCGACATCGCCATAAATGGTGATGATGGGGCGTTTTTCTCAATAGCCGTGGCTCAAGGTAATGAATATAGAGAATATTATACAAGGGACGGCTCGTTTAAACTTGATTCCCAAGGGCGTCTCGTCACTAAAGATGGAGACTTCGCAATGGGTGAAAACGGCATCATCACACTAGATGAATCTGATTTTGTAGTTTCTAATAGAGGAGAAGTTATACAGAACGGCGAAACGGTTGATTACTTACAAATTCGTAAGTTTGAAAATCCAGAATCCTTAAGAAAATATGGATTTAATCTATTAACAATTACCGCCCAAACCCAGCAAGGAGTCTTTGAGGGCACTTTTGAACAGGGTTTTGTAGAACGCTCTAATGTTGATTCTATTAAGGAAATGGTGGATATGATTACAGTACTGAGGGCCTATGAATCTAATCAAAAGGCTATTCAATACCAGGATTCCACCTTGGATAAGGCAGTAAATGAAGTAGGAAGAATATAGTTTATAAAGCAGATAGATTTAACAGGATGTAAAAAAGGATAAGGATGTCCAAAGGAAAAAAGGGTGAAGACTTATGATGAGATCATTGTGGACTGCCGCTTCAGGAATGAAGGCGATGCAATTTAATGTTGACACGATATCGAATAATTTAGCAAATGTAAACACAACAGGATTCAAAAAAGAAAAGGCAGAGTTTGAGGATCTTTTGTATGTTTCTATGCAACAGGCATATTCGGCTGAAAATGCCCAGAGACCTGTTAATCTGCAGGTTGGACACGGAGTAGTAGCCAGGGCGACCTCAAGAGATTTTTCCCCTGGGAATCTAGAGCAAACTAGTAATAAGCTTGACATGGCAATCGAAGGAGCAGCCTTTTTTGCATTAAGAGGCCCAGATGGCGGAACTTATTATACTAGGGATGGTAGCTTTAAGGCATCATTGACAGAAGAAGGAATGATGCTAGCAAACTCCAAAGGATATCCGGTTCTTGACCAGGATGGATTGGAGATATATTTTGATGGCGATTTAGCAAATTATGAAATTCAGCCTTCAGGAGAAATCACCATGAAGGACACTGAAACCGATGTTACCATGCCAACCGGACAATATATAGGATTGTTTCAATTTCAAAATCCAGCAGCGCTAGAAGCTGTCGGGGGTAATATGTATAACACTAACAGTGCAACAGGAGAAGCCATTGTTGATTTTGAAACCGATAAACCAAGTCTTATAAGGAACTTCTTCTTAGAGTCCTCCAATGTGCAGGTTGTTGATGAAATGGTCAAACTAATAACAGCACAGAGGGCGTATGAGCTTAACTCAAAGGCCATCACAACCTCGGATGAGATGCTACAAACTGCTAATAATATTAGAAGATAAAGTAGTCATGCAAATCCATTAGGAGGCAAAGTACGGTAATGAAAATTGACGGTTTTGGACAAGTTAATTACACAGATGCTATAAAAACAAGTAGTGACACAACTGATGCCACCGAATTTGAGTCTGTCCTAAAAAAGGCATATGATGAGGGAGATAAGCAAAAGCTGAAAGAGGCTTGCGACGGGTTTGAAAGTATTATGCTCCAATCCCTCTTTAAGCAGATGAAAGCAACAGTGCCTACTAGTAGCCTTGTTGAAAAAAGCACTGCGCGTTCAATGTTTGAGGATATGTTTGACGAAGAGCTTATGAAAGAGGCAACCAAACAAGGGGTAGGCATCTCGGACATGATGTATAAGCAATTGAGCAAACAAATGGAAAACGCTTATAAATATGAGAAAGTTGTGGCAGATGCTTCACAAGCCGTTTTGCAGGAGGCAGAAACTGTAGATTCAGCAACGGAAGTAACAGACGAAGAAATAGTAGATGATGTAGAAATAGATTCATAAAAAACGGGACTTTAAGGGAAAATTCAGATATAGTAGAGTCAATAATAGATGATAAGCTGGAGAGTTTATAACCTGTTGAAAACTAGAGTATTATCGATATTTTTTATATTTATATTATCAATTACGGTTCTTTGGTTTATATGCCCAGTTATTGCAAGAAACTTTTTTTGCGATGATGGGCATATCTCGTCTAACCAACCAAGTGACGTGCCTCCATTACCTACGCCAAATGGGGGATCACAAAGTTCTAATCCGACTCAACAGCCAACACCGTTGTATGAATATTACACTATATCGGAAAACAGTCAGGATTTAGAGCTTTCAATGCATATTCTAGAGGTTGACTTATCAAACCCTCAGGTTATTGTTAGGCCTGTAACCTCACACAGGACCCTATTTGGCTATAAGTTTTTAAGCGAAATGAGTGAAGAATGGCAGGCAGAGGCAGCAATAAATGCAGGATTTTCTCATTCGAATGGACTTTTGGGAGGCTTTCTTTGCATGGGTAAAGAGCTTTTAATACCTGCTACAGGAAACTATCCGGCCATATTTATTAAAGATAAAAAAGGATTTATAGAGGATATAAAAACTAGGGTATGGGTTGAGGGTGAGAAAGTAACGCTAGAAAATGTATATTTCAACCGTTATTCACAGGATGAAGGCATATATATTTTTACCAATTCATATGGGAAGATGAACAGAATCGACAAAAGACATCTTAATGCTGTAATTTCAAATAAAGAAGTGCAGGGCCTTATAATTAGACATGAGTCCTACGAAATACCAAAGGACGGGTTTTTGATAAGTGCTATAGGAAAAGAATATGAGCAAAGATTAAATAATTTGGTAAAGCCGGGCATGATGTTGGAAATAAAATATGAGGTTCTAGCCGGCGACAAAAAGATCACGGGATATGATTGGGGATATGAGTGCGGAAGCTGGATTATAAAGGATTATAAAATCGTTGCACCCGCAACCGATGGTTGGGTAGGTACATTACAGACAAGGGTCCCTAGAACAGCTGTAGGCGTTAAAGAAGATGGATCCATGGTTTTTGTTGTAGTAGATGGCAGGCAAAAGGGTCTAAGCGAAGGCCTTACATTAAAAGAGTTAGGCCGGGAGCTGTTAAAATTAGGAGTAAAAGATGCTGTCAATTTAGATGGGGGAGCATCATCGGAAATGATCATAGAGGGCAAAATAGTAAATAGTCCTTCCGCAGGCAGGGAGAGGAAGTTACCGGCTGGGTTTATCATAAAGACAAATTTTAATTAAATGTGATTAAGAACAATGGCCAGTACTCGGGCTCATGAATAAGACAAAAACAATAATAGGGTATTAAACAGTCCAAAAATGCTTTATAATATAAGTAATTACTTTATATATTAGATAGAAGGTATAAACCTTAAAAGCTTAATTTATTATTTGCAGAGGAGAGTTAAGAATGGCTAAACGTGGATTTCCCAAAGGCATGGGAGGTATGGGTGGAAATATGAATAATCTTATGAAACAAGCCCAAAAAATGCAGCAAGATATGGCTAAGGCTCAAGAGGAGCTTGCAGAGAAAACTGTAGAGGCAACTGTCGGCGGAGGAGCTGTAACAGTTGTGGCAACCGGAGAGAAGGAAATTCGTGAAATACACATTTCAAAGGATGCCGTTGACCCTGAGGATATTGAAATGCTTGAAGATATGATTCTTACTGCTGTTAATGAAGCAATGAGACAGGCAGATGAGCTAGCTAAGAGTATGATGGGCGGTGTGGCCGGAGGCCTAGGAAATATACCGGGTTTATTCTAAATGGATTATTTTGCTTTACCTGTTCAAAGATTAATAGAAGAGTTTGAAAAGCTGCCGGGCATAGGTCGAAAAACTGCCCAGCGGCTTGCTTTTCATGTGCTGAATTTAAGAGAAGAAGACGTAATTGGTTTTGCCAAAGCTTTGGTGGAAGCAAAGCGCAAAACTACAACATGCTCAGTATGTTATAACCTTACAGATATAGATCCATGTCACATTTGCAATTCTAATAAAAGAGACCATGAAGTTATTTGCGTAGTTCAAACTCCACGGGATGTTGTTGCTATGGAACGGGTCAGAGAATATAAAGGCCTTTACCATGTTCTAAATGGGCTTATTTCGCCTCTAGTTGGCACCGGGCCGGACGACATTAATATTAAGCCATTAATCAAAAGAATTTCTAACGGGCAGGTTTCCGAGGTGATTCTAGCCACAAATCCAACGGTGGAAGGTGAGGCAACCGCAGTTTATCTTTCTAAAATTATTAAGCCGTTGGGAGTAAAAACTACTAGAATAGCTCAAGGCATCTCAGTCGGTGGGGACTTGGAGTACGCAGATGAGGTGACTTTGTTTAAATCTTTAGAAGGTAGAAGAGAGATATAATAAAAGAATCGAGAACTTAGAAGTGAGAAGTGAAGGGAGCTTATGGGTATGAGAATTAGAAAAGCAATAATTCCTGCAGCGGGGTTGGGCACTAGGTTTCTGCCAGCAACAAAGGCGCAGCCAAAGGAAATGCTGCCAATAGTAGATAAGCCGACCATTCAATTTATCATAGAAGAGGCGATAAGCTCAGGGATTGAGGATATCCTTATTATCACAGGCAGAGGGAAAAGAGCCATAGAAGACCATTTTGATAGGTCTTTAGAGCTTGAAGAGGAGTTAGAAAAAAAGGGGAAGCTAGAGTTGTTAGAACAGGTTCGCCAAATTGCTGACTTGGCTAATATCCACTATATCCGCCAAAAAGAAGCTAAAGGTCTTGGTCATGCGATTTACTGTGCGAAGGCCTTTATCGCTAATGAACCTTTTGCAGTTCTTTTAGGTGATGATATTGTAAAAGCAGAAGTCCCTTGTTTAAAGCAAATGATAGATATTCATTCTGAGTATTCCACATCTATACTTGGAGTTCAGCATGTTCCCTTAGAAGATGTATCTAAGTATGGTATTATTTCAGGAAAACAAATAGATGATAGGGTTTATAAGGTTTCAACTCTTGTAGAGAAGCCTGATAAGGATAAAGCTCCCTCTAACCTGGCTATTTTAGGTAGATACATAATAAATCCAAGCATCTTTAAGTATCTTGAAAATGCTGAACCAGGTAAAGACAGTGAAATACAGTTAACAGATGCACTTTGTAGGCTTGCAAGGTCTGAGCCTATGTACGCCTATGCTTTTGAAGGAAGAAGATACGATGTCGGTAATAAATTAGGGTTTTTACAGGCAACGGTGGAATTTGCCTTAGAACGAGAAGAAATAAAGGATGAGTTTGAGGCATACTTAAAAGGAATTTTAAAGTCGCGAGAGTAAAACCTAGCGTGGCTCTTTCGCAAAGAAGCACCACAAGGCTTGCATGGGTGCTTCTATAATCACGTTAAGTTAGTCTCTACAGATAGCTGTGTTTTAACCTATAGCTTTGAGAAAAATGACAACGCCTCGTTATCTATAAGAATCTTACCATACTCATTTAAGTAGCCTTCAAAGAAACTAACGTTAGCCATCTTATCGGCATACTCACAGAGGATGCTGTCAAATTTATCTCTATTAGAAATATTTCCATCAATAGAAGAAAGCACAAGATAATACGTACCCTCTAGGCTATGAACGGCACTTCTTCCCGTAAATAATGGTTTTATTTCCTTAGCCAATATGCATAAGTCATCAAAGCTATCTATTGCATATATAAGAACGGTAGAGCAGATTGAGACAGTTTTTTTCTTGACAGAGAGATCCTTCCTCTTATAACGATTCTTAATAAATTTGTGAATGGATTCAAAGTCATTTTCTTCATCTATTCTAGTTATAGTAATAACAAAACCTTGCTCAACATCTGAAACGGCCTCGATGCAAAGCTGGGATTCTTGCGCCTCAAAACCTAGTTCTATTTCCGCTTGCTCCATAAGATCCCAAAAAAGCTCCTGCGTTTCTGGAGAATTATAAGCAAAGGTATCAAGATCTATGTCCCGCTCCTCTAAGTCGTCATATGATACAAATATCCGTATTCTGTTTTCGCCAAATCTTTCAATTTTCATGATTTTTCCTCTTCGGTCTTAGCGATTTATTAATTAAAAATTTAATGGACATCCTTTAATATATATTATACTTATAGTATCGTCAAAAGAGAAGTAAGAAATAATGATAATTAATGTATATCTATATGTTAGATTTAACCAGATGATGGTGGTATAGTATATATTAAAGTTCAAAAAATATATAATAATTAAGTATTCCATCAATCCTAACGACCGTGTATAATCTATGGTATGATGTAATTCGGTTTATACAATATATATATACATGAACATGAAAAATGAAACATAAAACATGAAGTTTTAAGGGGTAAACATGTTAAAACTAATATTAGCATCAGCATCGCCTAGACGTGTAGAGCTGTTAAAGCAGATTGGGATTGAATTTAGCATTGTACCTGCAGATATTGACGAAAACACAATAGGATTCTCCGATGCTGGGAAATATGCTGTGGAAATGTCAAAAAGAAAAGCCTTACAAGTGTCTCAGGCCATAAGAGATGAAGCTGATAAAGATGTTTTAGTTTTAGGAGCAGACACAGTAGTAAGTGTAGACAATAGAATTTTTGGAAAACCTAATGATAGAAGCCAAGCTGAGTATATGCTTAAGCTTTTGGAAAATAAGTGGCATCAGGTTACGACGGGTATGACATTAGTAAGACCAAAAACTATGGAGGTGTCCTCGGAAAGAGAAATTACCAGAGTTAAAATGCCAGCTTTTGAACCTGGATTTTTGGACAGATATCTTTCTACAGAAGAGCCCTACGACAAAGCTGGGGGCTATGCTATCCAAGGTTATGCAAGTCTTATGGTAGAATGTATTGAGGGATGTTATTTTAATGTTATGGGATTACCCCTATACCGGCTATCAAAGATGCTTTCAAAATATGGGTATAATCCATTATCATGGATATAAAGTATATAATTTAACATTAAGAAAGGCTTAATAAATAATACAAAAATTATATTTATATGTATTAAGAAGGAGAATAAATATATGGGTTTATTTACAAAGGAAATCGGAATCGATTTAGGTACAGCTAACACATTGGTATATCTTAAAGGAAAAGGGATAATTTTGCGGGAGCCTTCAGTGGTAGCCGTTAATAACCATACAGGTCAGGAATTGGCGGTGGGTTTGGATGCTAAGCAAATGATAGGTAGGACGCCTGGTAATATTACAGCTATTCGCCCATTAAAGGATGGAGTAATCGCAGATTTTGAAACAACCCAAGGAATGCTAAAATACTTTATTAAAAAAGCTACAGGAAACAATCCACTAACAAGACCCAGAGTTGTTATTTGTGTTCCTTCGGGCGTTACTGAGGTTGAAAAGCGTGCCGTAGTAGATTCAGCTATGTCGGCTGGAGCAAAGGAAGCTTACCTTATAGAAGAGCCCATGGCATCTGCCATAGGAGCGGGATTACCGGTGGCTGAACCCTCAGGTAGCATGGTAGTTGATATCGGTGGAGGTACAAGTGAGGTAGCGGTAATTTCCTTAGGAGGGATTGTTGTTAGTAGATCCTTAAGGGTTGCCGGAGATGAATTTGATGACGCGATAATTCACTATATTAAAAAAGAATATAACCTTATGATTGGCGAGAGAACAGCTGAGGATATCAAACTTAAAATAGGATCAGCTTATCCATCCGCTGATGAGAAAACTTATAATGTAAGCGGAAGGGACTTGGTTACCGGACTTCCAAAGGAAATCGCCATATCAAGTGAGGAAATTCGTGAAGCATTAAAAGAGCCTATTAATTCTGTAGTGGATTCAATTAAATTGACACTCGAAAAAACCCCTCCAGAGCTTGCCTCAGATATTATGGAACGTGGAATTATGCTCGCAGGCGGTGGCGCCTTGCTAAAGGGTTTTGATATATTAATTTCAGAGGAGACCGGTATCCCAGTATTTATAGCTGAACAACCGATTGACTGTGTTGTATTGGGTACAGGGAAAGTTTTAGAGGAGCTTGATATCCTTAGTAGTGTGCTCTTATCCTCTAAGAGAAAATAGTAAATTTAATGTATGGGAGGCATCCCTTTTGAGGAGGATTTTTTCCAACAAGTTAGTTATAATCGCACTAATTATTGTTATTTTACTCACTCTTGTCGTTGTGTCTCACAATGAAAAAAGTGGAGTAAATGTAGTTAGTAATATAATAAGCATACCTGCTACACCACTTCAGAAGGCCTTTAGCTTCATGAAAGAAAAGGTAGAGGATTTTTTTGGTTATTTCGAGGATAGTAAAGAAATAAGGACAGAAAATATTGAGCTTCAAGACAGAATTAATGAGCTTGAGCAGGCGGTCTTGGATTTCGATAAGCTTCAGAAGGAAAATAAGGAACTTAGGGATGCTCTAAACTTTAGGGATCAATATGATGAGTATGATTTTGTCGGCTGTAGTATTATTGCTAAGGACCCTGGAAATTGGTTTAATGTCTTTACAATTAACAGGGGATCTAAGGATAGTATAGAAGCCAATTCGCCTGTTGTTACGGCTTACGGTCTTGTTGGAAGAGTCTCTAAAACAGATCTTGTTTCGTCTAAGGTTGTTTCAATGATCGATATAGAAAGTACTGTAAGCGCGAGACTTTCAAACTCTCGAGATCTAATTGTTGTGAGAGGTGATGTAGAGCTTAGAAGCAAAGGCTTATGTAGAGCCGATTACATACCTCCAAACACAGATATTATGCCAGGTGATATAGTAGAAACCTCTGGGATAGGAGGCATATATCCTAAGGGTATTATAATAGGCAAGGTGGTTAGTGTAGTCAGCAATGAAGGGCAGTACGACTCCTATGCAATTATCGAGCCCGTAGTTGATTTTAAGCGCCTTGAGGAGGTTTTAGTCCTTAGAAAGGGAGCCTTGAGCAGTTTAGAGTAAGCGTATGAAATATAGGATTATGTCAGCAATTATATTGGTTTGGACCAGTGCTTTCTTTCAAAGCACAATATTAGAGCTTATAGAGCTATTTGGTGTAAGACCTAATATCTTGATTGTTCTTACAGTTATAGTATCTTTGTTAAGAAGCCCTGTAGAAAGCGGAATCATGGCGCTTTCATTTGGCCTTTCAATGGACATTCTTATGGGTAAAACCATAGGATGGTATGGTTTGTTATTCTTTTTAATATCTATACCGATATCCCTAATCAACGAAAAACTTTATAGAGAAAAATTTATAGTACTGTTTAGTTTTACATTTGTGGCTACTGTAACTATTGAGATACTATTTGCGTTTGTATTATTTATTTTCAAAGATTTAAGCCATATCACATATCTTTTTGGTACAATAATAATACCGGAAGCACTTTATAATAGCGTACTTATTTTGCCTCTCTTTGGGCCTATAAAGAAAGTATACGGCCTTCTGGATAGAATCGACAGAAGGAGGAATAGACTGTCATCATGAAGAAAAAAGAAAGTAAATTTGAAGGCTTAGATAGATACATAATCTTAGCGATTTTCATAATAGTATCAGCAGTGGCTATTATATATAATCTTGCAAAAATTCAGTTAGTTGATGGTCAAAAGTACAGAGAAGAGTCTATTTACCGATTGTCGGCCGAAGGCGAGATTTATCCAAAGCGGGGCGATATTTTTGACAGAAATGGAGTTCCCATAGCGGGTAACAGAATGGGTTACTGTGCGCAATATGTAGATATCAGCATGCCTAATAAAGATAAAAACAGAATACTTCTTGAAATTATTAAAGTTTTAGAAGAGGACGAAAAAGCAGTAAAAAGCCGTCTTACTAATTATATAAACATCAATCCTACAAGATTTGTAATAGAAAACCCCGAGTCATTTATTATGTCTATAGTAACTAATGAGGAAGATGCTAAGCATATAATAAGAGCCGAACAAGCATTAAAATACATGAGGGAAAAGACTTTCGAGATCGATGAATTATGTACAGATGAGGAAGTCTTTAAGATCATGCAGCTTCGTTATGAAATACTTATTAGTCAGCCAGAATTAAGTAATCCACTTATTTTGGCCGATGACATATCGGTTGAAACCATGAGTGAATTAGAGGAAAGAGGCACCGAGCTTCGTGGAGTTTCGACCTTTATTAAACCATATAGAGAATACTATGATAATGCTGAAATTATTTCTCATGTCTTAGGCTATGTCGGCGTAATATCAAGCGACGAGCTAAGCCGATATAATGGAGAGTTGGAAGCTGTTGAAGGAAGCGTTCCGTATGATGCCAGCGATTTGGTAGGTAAGATGGGAATTGAGAGCGCCGCAGAATCAATTTTGCGTGGTGTAAGAGGGCAAACATTTCGTGAGGTAGATGAAAATGGAAAGACTACGGTCTCTTATCTAGAAAGAGCCGCAGTACCGGGCCAGGATGTATACCTTACTATAGATTTAGATCTTCAACGAGTTGTGGCAGAGTCACTAGAGCGAAACATAGCAAGAATCCGAGAATATGATCATAGGAAAAATTTTGGTGATGCCAACGCAGGCGCAGTTGTTGTTATGGATGTTAACACTGGTGAGATTTTGTCAATGGTCAGCTACCCTGATTTTGATTCGAGAATATTTCTTGAGAACGATGCAGCCTCTATAAATGAACTTTGGAGTAACCCTGAAGCACCTGTAGTTAATAGGGCGACCTCAGGAACATATGCCCCAGGCTCAACTTATAAGCCTCTTATAGCTGTGGCTGCTCTTGAAAGCGGTATTATTAATCCATATACTAAGATTCATGCCCCTTACAGAGAGGAAATAGGGGACATGATGTTTACAAATCCAGAGGGAAACCAAGGATATATAAACCTTGAAAAGGCTCTAGAAACATCGAGTAATATGTTTTTTTATAAGGTAGGGGTCCAAACTGGTATAGATAATATTGTGAAATGGGCAAAGATTTTTGGTTTTGGAAGAAAAACTGGGATAGAGATAGGCGAACAAATTGGGTCGTTGGCATCCAGGGAATATAAAAGGCAAAACTTTGGCGAGGACTGGTACCCAGCGAATACAGCTATGGCCTCGATAGGTCAGCTATATAATGCCTTTACGCCTGTTCAAATAGTCAATTATATAAGCATAATTGCAAATGATGGGAAAAAGTTTACTCCTCATTTAATAAAAATGGCGGTTGATGAATCAGGGAAAATAGTATATGAATCGCCTAGAGAATATGAGCAACTTCCTATTTCTCAGGAAAATCTTGATGGAGTAAAAAGGGGTATGAGGGCCGTTGTAAATTCAATCGATGGTACCGCAGCAAACGTCTTTAGGGATTTTCCATTTCATGTGGCAGGTAAAACAGGAACATCTGAAACAGGGTATGAAGCGACATCCTCATCTAATGGACTGTTTGTATGCTATGCGCCCTATGATGACCCTCAAATTGCCATTGCTGTTGTTGTCGAACATGGCGTGTGGGGCTCTCAAACTGCACCTATTGCTAGAGATATAATGTTAGAATATTTTAGGCTAAATGAGAAAAACGAGACCAAAGTTTTAGAAAGCGAAGAAGGCAGTATAGAAATAATTTGGTAAAGGCCAATAAAGAACTTATTATAGAAAGGCCGTACACTTTGGTTGAGATTAAATACCGGGGAAAGGATGAATTTCATCATGGATCAGGACGTAAGGGGAATTGTATTTAAGGGTAATGCTGAAGGACTTATTATAGTAATACCGGAGGAATATAGTTTTGAACAAGCCAAGGAGGAGATCGCAGCCAAGGTTAATAATGCTACCAGGTTTTTTAGTGGAGCAACGATCAAGGCATTGTATAGGGGTATTAGTCTTAATGAACAAGAAGAAGAAGAATTAAAGGATATACTAGATAAAAAAAGTGGGGCAATTGTTGAGAGCCTATCAAAGGATTATGAGCCAAACAATAGTGCCTTTACTACTAAAAGCCCAAAAAGAATACCTGTTTCAACAAGAAAGAGTTTCTTTTCAAATGCTGATGAGGGACGCTGTAAGTTTGTAAAAAACACGGTCAGAAGTGGTACAAGAATTGCCTATGATGGAAGCGTTGTAGTTATGGGAGATATAAACCCCGGTGGTGAAATCATAGCTAGCGGAAATGTAATAGTGTTAGGCGCTTTAAGGGGAATGGTTCATGCGGGCGTCGAAGGACAACGAGATGCCTTTATTTATGCTTTAAAGCTAAGGCCTACTCAGATACGTATTGCCGAGGCAATTGCACGCATGCCAGAGGAAGAAGGGGAAGAGGAAATCATTCCAGAGATTGCAAGGATTATGGATGGGGTTATTGTGGTTGAACAAGCTCTTTAGGTGCTACTAAT
>CAYMAE010000028.1:0-6417 GCA_964388375.1 uncultured Ruminiclostridium sp. | reverse complement strand
GTCTTCTTGGGCAAGCCTTGCATGGGTGCTACTAATTGCTCAATTCGTCGCTGGCGCGACTTTTTCGCAAAGTAGCACCGCCGCAGTAGCTTGCTGCCAATCAGACTTCACTGTCGTTCGTCTTCTTGGGCAAGCCTTGCATGGGTGCTACTAATTGCTCAATTCGTCGCTGGCACGACTTTTTCGCAAAGTAGCACCGCCGCAGTAGCTTGCTGCCAATCAGACTTCACTGTCGTTCGTCTTCTTGGGCAAGCCTTGCATGGGTGCTACTAATTGCTCAATTCGTCGCTGGCGCGACTTTTTCGCAAAGTAGCACCGCACGTTGACTTTTGGGGTGAAAAAAGATATATTAAACATTAAGATACTGTATTCGGAGGAAAGTAACATATGGGTGAGGTTATAGTCATTACATCGGGAAAAGGTGGCGTTGGCAAAACAACAACAACTGCTAATCTCGGAACAGGACTTGCATTGCAGGGAAAAAAGGTAGTTCTTATTGATACCGATATTGGACTTAGAAATTTAGATGTAGTTATGGGACTTGAAAATAGGATAGTATATGATATTGTGGATGTTATAGAGGGTACTTGTAGGCTAAAACAAGCTCTTATTAAGGATAAGAGGTTTGATGGCCTATATTTATTGCCTGCAGCACAGACTCGTGATAAAAACTCCATAACCCCCCAACAAATGGTTACTCTCTGTGAGGAGATAAAAAAGGAATATGATTATGCATTTGTGGATTGTCCTGCAGGTATAGAGCAGGGCTTTAAGAATGCTATTGCCGGTGCTGATAGTGCATTGGTAGTTACTACCCCTGAAGTCTCAGCAGTACGTGATGCAGACAGAATTATTGGTCTGCTTGAAGCAAATGAAATAAGAAATCCTCAATTAGTAGTAAATCGCGTTCGCGGCGATATGGTTAAGCGCGGAGATATGATGTCTATCGAAGATATCATAGATATTTTGGCTATTGGCCTTATTGGTGTTGTCCCTGATGATGAAAACATAATAATCTCAACTAACAAGGGCGAACCAGCTGTAAATGATAATAAGTCCGCTGCAGGACAAGCTTACAGAAACATTTCCCAAAGAATAATTGGTGAGGAAGTTCCACTAATGGATTTAGACCATTCGGATGGACTTCTTGCAAAGATGAAGAAATTTTTTGGCATTAAGCCAGCATAAGGAGTGAGCGGGACATGATTGATTTATTCAAGTTTTTTAGAAAAAAAGAAACATCAAAGGATGTCGCCAAGGAACGCCTGAAACTGGTTTTGATTCATGATAGATCAAATGTATCACCTCAGTTTCTTGAAATGGTAAAAAGTGAAATTATTAAGGTGATACAAAACTATATGGAAATTGATGAAGAGGCTTTAGATATCCAATTAACGAAGACTAACAGTGATGACGGGGAAAGAGTGGTCCCAGCTTTAGTGGCTAATATCCCAATTAAGGGTATGAAAGACGCAGGAAGATAATTTTTCCGGGATTAGGAGGGAAAAATGAATATTGCTCTAATCGCTCATGATACAAAGAAAGAGCTAATGGAGGCCTTTTGTATTGCCTATAAGTTTATTCTTTCTAAGCACAAGCTTTTTGCAACAGGTCGTACTGGGGCAATAGTTGCAGAGTCAGCTGGTTTAGATGTTTTTTCTTTAGCTTATGGCTCACTTGGCGAACAGCAAATAATTGCCCGAGTTGCATATAATGAGATGGATTTAGTAATATATTTTATGGATCCTGAACATATTTCTGAAAGTGGGCTGATGGAAATTTTAGCGCTCTGCGACCAAAATAACATTCCTGTAGCCCCAAATCTTGCTGCCGCTGAAGTATTGATAAATGGCCTTCAACGCGGTGACTTTGAATGGCGTGATTTAATTACTCGATAGAAAATATTCATATCTTAAACATTATCCTTCATATTATCTAACAGTAATAAACTGAGGGATAGGTTAAATGAATCAGGTTTTTGAAGATGGAAACAATTATAAATATAAAAGTTATATTCAGAGGCGGCGAGTTGGACAAAGCGATTCGCCCCCTAGCTTCGATGCTGAAACCCAAGAGGACAAAAGTCCAATAGCTGAGCTAGACGACGATAACCTTTTTAAGGATTTCAATTTCAATAAGAGTGATAAGAATGATGAGGAGTTATTATCCTTTCATAAAACAAATGATGATAGTGATGATATAAACTACAATTATGAACCGAGAGTATTCGCAATACCACCCCCATCAAGAAGCACCTATAGAAAAGAAAGTTTATCTAACAAATCCAAATATTCTAGTAACAATAATGGGACTAATAGCCCGGCTATTGAGGATAATAAGGTTGCAAAGCTTTCTGTAAAAGTAATAAAACAGGCATTAGCTTGCTTTGCTATACTGGGAATAATAGTTTTTTTACAGCAAAGAAGTGATACCACCGCTGTTCTAGACTTTTTAAGGACAAATATAGTGGATAACCACACTGACTTGCAAGGTTTGACATCAGGCGTTAAGGATATAATTACAGAATGCACAAAAATTTTTAACGGATTACCCTAAGAAGGATGCCATAAATTACTACAATTGAGGAGACAAAACACATATTATGAATATTGAGAATTTATTAAGCCGAAGACAACGAATTCTTAGAAAAGGAATATATCCTGCACTAGAGTTTGTGGTTTTAGAAGATTGTACAATTGGTGAGGTCATAAATAGACTAGATTATGACCGATTTCACACGATTTACATTCTTAATAAGGACTTAGATATTATGGGGAAGATAACCGAAACAGATATTATTAAGGCGACGGAAAAATGTAGTCCTAAAGATAAAATCGGGGATGTGTTTAAGTCAAAACTATGATATGATACCTTTTTAAGGGGATTATTAAAGTGGACTTATTTACAGGAGCAGACGATGGATATATTTATTGAAAAAATAGTAATAAGACATAAGAGTATACTTGATATTTTATTAATTGTAATTATAATAGCTTTGGCTATTTTAGCAGAAGTATTCTTATATATGTACGCACTAATACTATTTGTGTTACTTGCTCCAGGACTTATCTTCCTTCTGTATTACATAATTAAACAAATGAATATTGAATATGAGTATGCAGTCACGAATGGAGATTTGGATATTGATACAATTATTAACCAAGACAAGAGAAAGCAACTGTTTAGCGTTAATTGCAAAGAATTTGAAGTCGTTGCAAAGGTAGACTCACCTCAATATACTGATAAAATAAAAAGCTGTAAAAATGTTAAAGACTATTCATCTCGAAAAAAAGGGTCTGAAGTATGGTTCATATTTATGAAGCAAGATAGAAAAGACCTTGTCCTTTTATTTGAACCATCAAGCAGAATGATTGATAATTTTGCGATGTATATTCCAAGAAAGGTCTATAAAGATTAATAATTTTAATCCTAATTTTTCTTCTAATAATCCATGTATCTGTATTGTATAATAGTAGTGATAAGCGTCTTAATTGCCTGTACCCATATAATGTATCATCTAGGTTTGAACGGCTGTGAGCCGTTGGGCAAAGAGATGTTTGGGAGGCTTTTTTGATCCACCAACACCTCAAATGCTTTGTGGTGATACATATGTGTGAAGAGGACCTTTGTTTATTTTTTAGGGGGTTATATGAAAAATAAAAGAATACAGGCTATTGCTGGAGCTTTTGTGCTTACACTTATTGCAGCGGGATTTCTGGCAGTTTACATAGTAAAGAATATGCCAAATAAGAATATGGTGGAACCCTATGATATTCCTCAAACACGCCTTGTGATTGGGGGTAAGTGGATAAAAGATTCACCGCCTCCTTTTTTAAAGGGCGATCAAATTTTTATTCCTTTTGATGCCATTAAGGAGTATATAGATAATTATATTTGGTATGATGATGTGCTTAAAAAGGTCACCATAACAACAGAGGATAGAGTTATTAGGATGAAGACGGGAAGCCTTGAGGCTTTGATAAATGAAAAACCCATGGAGCTTAAGTTTTCAGTCCAGGAAAAAAACGACATACTATATGTGCCAATTGATTTTCTAGCTGATTTATATGGAATAAAGCTTAATTACATAGCGGAAAATGATGTAGTAACTATTGATTATAAGAATTTGGTATATAGGACAGCCTGGCCAAATGATGCGAACACCTTTATTAGAACAGGTGAAAGCATAAAGGAGCCCATAGTCAAAAAATATAAAGGGCAGGGCGAGAAGGAACTTGATGTTCCCCAAACGGTCCAAACAAGCCTTATTGTATTTGAGGAAAGCGAAGAGTGGTACAAAGTTCGTACATATGATGGTGTATTAGGCTATGTGAAAAAGGACGAAGTAACGATTTCAGGAAGTCAGTATATTGTTAAGGAGGCGGATGTGAAAAAGCCTCCTGTGCTTACAAATGGCAAGATTAATCTTGTTTGGGACATGACATATTCTAAGAAAAATATTAAACTATCAGCCGACAAGACTCCGGGCATTGATGTTATTTCTCCTACATGGTTTGAGATAATAGATAGAAATGGAACAATAAAAAATAGAGCAACCCCTGAGTACATGGAAGATGCCCATAAAAATGGATGGCAGGTTTGGGCTCTGTTTTCCAATGCGTTTAGTGATATTGAGGGAACGAGCATTATTCTTAATAATTCGGATATGCGCCAAGAAGTAATTCGCAATGTACTGGCCTATGCGGCAATATATAAACTAGATGGAATAAACTTAGATTTTGAAAATATGTATAAGTCAGATAAAGATGCTTATACCCAGTTTGTTAGAGAGTTTTACCCTTTAGCTAAGGACCAGGGGTTATATGTATCGGTAGATGTATCTGTTCCCGATGGTAGTGATACCTGGTCTAAATGCTTTGACAGAAAGGCATTGGCAGAGAGTGTGGATTATGTCTGCCTCATGACTTATGATCAGCATTGGGCAAGTAGTCCAAATGCTGGCTCTACAGCTGAGCTTGGCTGGGTGGAGGAGAATCTGCAAAAAACCTTAAATGAGGTTCCAGCAGATAAGCTTTTGTTAGGAGTTCCACTATACACAAGACTTTGGAGCCTATCGGAGGAAGATGGGAAGGTCTCTTCTATAGCGCTAGGGGTAGATGGTGCCTGGGAAAGAATAGAAGATAATGACGCAGTAGTGGCCTGGAATGATGTTTCTGGACAGTATCACACCAGCTACGAACAAAACGGAACTACCTATCAAATGTGGATAGAAGACCAAGATGCTGTGAACATGAAAACAGCTCTGGTTCACAAATATAACCTGGCAGGGGCATGTGTTTGGGCAGCTAATTTTGCTGACGAAAATGTATTCTTGATTTTTGAGCGCAACCTAAAGGCTGTTAGTAGTTATGAGGAATGGCAGACCTATTATAATGCGCCTATTGTGAATAAGTAATGTAAAGCTACTACTATTGCGTATGCAATTTTGCTATGCTAAAATAAACTCAATTGCTACGATAGGAATGAATATATGCAAACCGATGAAATACAGTCAAACCCAATGGATTTTATATTATTACCGACTTGGGTCCATAAAAAAATATCAGTTAATTATAAAAGTCTAGTAATAGCTTTTTTATTTGTCGGGATATTTGACATAGTTTTTTATAAAAATCTTGTTGATGCTAACTTTTTTAAGGGCAGCCTAGAGGAGCTTTTAATAAGGTCTTTTCTATATATAATTCTAGCTATTATTTTAGGGGCAATAGATCTTATTTGTACGATGGTTCCAATTTCTGAGTTAGCAACGCTTATAGGTAAGCGAAGTGAAAAGTTTGTAAGTAAAAGAATTTATGTAGTAATGATGAAATCCTATGCGATTTCACATTTGATTTTCGTAATTCCTTATGCCCTGTTTGTGTATTCGGGGGTAAACTGGCAAAGCATTGACATGAACTCTTCTTCTCAAATGAGGCTTCTTTACTCTATTTTAGCTGTTGTTATTATAATTTTGCCATATGCCCAGCTAGGTATTCTATACAGAACACTAAGTATAAGAACTCGTATTGAGCGTTTTAGCAAACTACTCTTAATTTTAGCCACATTCTTTTGGATGAAAATATCTAGTGAGGCAGTATTGTATGTAACGTCATTATTTCATGATGTTATTATAAAAGTGTCCGAATCCCAGCCATTGGCAGGATTCCCCTGGTTCGGTTAGCTATATTTTTTTAGTCTTGTTTGACCCTTAAAATCGCAGGAACTGTCAGATGGTTAGCCTTGAAACAATTAGTCAAAGACGGTATAATTGAATGTCGAGGGGACAGGTGAGGAAAGTTTAACAGACACCGGTTGTCAAGCTCCTTCTAAAACCAGAAATATGTCCCGTTAGTCTAATGGATAAGACAATGGATTCCGGTTCCATTAATATGGGTTCGATTCCTATACGGGACGCCA
>CAYMAE010000027.1:0-29900 GCA_964388375.1 uncultured Ruminiclostridium sp. | reverse complement strand
ATAACAAAGGGACGGGCTTGTTAGTAGTCCGTCCCTTTAATATTTAATCAAGAGCTTTATGCAAGTGATGATATCACCGCAGCCTTAGATACTATACCCTTAAGATGATTATCGTCATCTACAACCGCAATTGGAAATTTAGCAGTTGCTGCATCGGACAACAAATCAGAAATAAGCGTATCTTGCTTTGTTTTTAGAGTATCTCTAACAATCACGTCTTGCATCGATAATTCACCAGATTTAACTTTTAAAGCATCATCTAATGTTAGAATGCCTATAAACTCAAGCTTATCACCTACAACATATGCGCTGGAAACACCATTGTCGCGCATTAGCTTTAGTGCACGGTTTGCACCATCTTTAGGTTGCAGCATACAAAGTGGTGTTTGCATAATGTGTTTAACAGAGTATATCTGACCTTTGTCAGCACTGGTTATAAAACTATTAACATATTCGTTAGCAGGATTAGCGGCCATATTTTCCGGCGTATCCATCTGAATTATTTTGCCTTCATTCATTATTGCTACCATATCACCTAATTTAAATGCTTCATTAATATCATGAGTTATAAAAACTACGGTCTTATTGAGCTTCTTTTGAAGTGATAAAAGTTCAAACTGCATATCCTGCCTTACAAGAGGATCTAGTGCAGAAAATGGTTCATCCATTAAAAGTATATCAGGGTCATTTGCAAGTGCTCTTGCAATTCCTACGCGCTGGCGCATACCACCACTTAGCTGGGATATACTTTTTTCCTCCCAGCCCTCTAATCCAACCATATTTATTAGTTCGTGAGCTTTCGATTCTCTTTCTTCTTTCTTTGCACCTCGTACCTCAAGTCCATAAGCTACATTTTCTAAAACATTTCTATGAGACATAAGCCCGAAGCTTTGAAATACCATGGAAACCTTTGTTCTTCTAAAATCCAATAACTCTTTTTTATCAAAATCCAGAATACTTCTGCCCTCAAACAAAACATCGCCTGATGTAGGCTTTTGTAATAAATTCAGGCAGCGGACCACAGTTGATTTTCCTGAACCAGATAGACCAATAAGTACGAAAATCTTGCCCCGCTCTACCTGAAATGAAACATCATTTACAGCTACAGTAACTCCATGCTTTTTAGCAACCGCAACTTTATTGCTACCATTCTTCATCATTTCAAATGCTTGTTTTTTATTTTTTCCAAACAGCTTGGAGAGGTTTTTTACTTCTAGTATTATTTTCTCGTTATTCTTCAATTCTAGCCTCCCCTTTCTTTACAATTCCTTGGGTCAATCTATCGATGATTATTGCAATAATTACTATAGCTATACCTGCTGAAAAACCTCTTCCAGCTTGTAGCCTGTTTATGCTCGTAATAACCTCTTGCCCAAGACCTGTTACTCCAATCATTGAAGATGTTACCACCATTGATATAGCCATCATTATAGTTTGATTCACGCCCGTCATGATAGTTGGAATTGCCTGAGGAATCTTCACCTTGACCAGCGATTGGTATTTTGTAGATCCAAACGCTGTGGCAGCTTCTACTACCTCTCTATCTACCTGGCGAATACCATGGCTAGTCAGACGAATTAAGGGTGGCACAGCATATATGGTTGTAGCTATAACTGCTGGAACATTCCCAAGACCTAATAGCATAACCGTTGGGATTAAATATACAAACGTTGGCATAGTCTGCATTGTATCTAGTATAGGCCGCATAACTCTATTGAGCCTGTCACTGCCAGAAATAGAAATTCCAATTGGGAACCCTATTAGGATAGATATAATAACAGACACAATAATTAGAGTAAGAGTTGTATTCATCATAGACCAAAGGCCTAAGCCGCCAATTGATAAAAGCAGAGCTGAATACAGCATAGCCTTGCCAATCTTTTTGCTCATCCTCAAGGTCAGAACAAAAACTATGATTATTAGTAGCCACCATGGAATTCTCTCAACAACAAAGCCAATACCATTTATCATTCCACGAAGAATCTTTGTTAGACCATCAAAAAAAATATCCCATTCTCTTATAAGGTAATCTATAACTCTATCTATAGGGCCACTAATATCAAACCTAATACCAGAAGGAAATTTAATAAACCAATCAGGCATATAATTCACCCACTTTACTGGCTAAGCTTGTTTCTTACAAGCTCAGCTTTATCTTCAGGTAACCATTGGTCAATTAGCTCATCATGTTCAGTTAAGAACCATTTAGCTGCATCTTCCAAAGAGGCATCATTGTCTTCGATATAGGCTAAAGCTTCCGCTGTAAGCGCACTACTTGTACGGTACTTACTCAAAAACTCCGCATATTCAGGTGCCTTTTCATAAAATTCATTGCTTACACAAATTGTAATATTCATTGAAGGACATTCGGTTTGACCTAATGGATATAACTCAGGGTCATAGGGCGCATCCTCTAAAAGAACTAAATCTAATTTGCCGGTAAGCCATGTCGGATCCCAATGATATGAAACAACCGGCTGTCCTTTATTATATGCTGATGCAATAGCTGCAACAGATGCCGCTTCAGAGCCAGGATCGAAATAGTTATAATTTTCATTTAAACCATAGAATTTATATTTTTCTCGCATAACAATATCAACTTCCCAGCCGGAGATGGCACCATATATACGGCCCTTTGAATTATCATCGGGATCTTTGAAAACATGGCTATACTTTTTTAAATCCTCAACAGTTTTTAAGTCGGGTGCTACAGCTTCAATACCTCGGCTTGGGTCCCCTTCAATAACATATCTAGGAACATACAATCCTTGCTTGTTATCATCAAAATTAATCCCTAACTCTTTGAATTTTCCCGCTTTAAGATCCTCATGATAAGTTGGAAGATTATCTACCCAAACTTCCATGTAAGCATCAATATCACCTGAAATCATCCCGTTATATGTGATAGGCGTTGTTCCCGGGATATCTTCTCCTACTATGTTATAGGCTGCTTCACCTATATAAGAAGCTACTTTATTGTGAAATCGTATGCTATCCCAACCTGCATCTGCGAACACCACTTTCGTTTGTTCTTGACTAGTGCAACCAGTAAACAACAGCACAATCGTCAAAGCTAATACTAATAAGATTTTTTTATTCATAAAAAAAATAATCCTCCTCATTTTGTTTGTTTTCAGTTCATGAATATATGTAAACCAAGCCCCATCAACAGGGAATATGACAACTTATAATATTTTTGAAGTTGTCGGTTTAACAATCACATTATATTTTATAAGTTGGCGATTGTCAAGGAAAACACAGTGACAAAAGACGACAAAAAGGCGTAAACATTGACATTTCACGCCTTTTTCAAAATACATATTATTTTTTTGGTAGAGAATTATTAAGGGGAAAATATATCTTACTCATCTGGTAAAACATAAATAATTGTTCACTCTTAACCTTTTAAAATAGAATTATCTGTTGAAACAGGGTTTTCTATTTCAACAAGATCTTGCGAAATGGAATCTTCTTGAACAGGGTCTTCCTTCTGAGGTATGACAAAGATATTTACTGCATCAACTGCACTTTGATCTCCTATAAAGATTATAGTATCATTGGGATTTATTATCGCGTATGGCCCAGGAGATAACATGATCTGATCATTGTTTTTTAAAGCAATTATAGTCGCACCAGTTGCGTGCCAAAAATTTAAATTGCTTATGCTTTTTCCTACAATAGGTGAATCAACAGGCACATCTATTTCAAAGTTTTTTAATGGTGCAGAATGAGACCACTTAACAGATGAGCGGGTTATCATATTAGATATATTAATAATCTTCTTGCTAAGTTGGTTTTGCTCCTTTACAAGGTTCTTTAGCTTGGCATGAAGCGATTGAGTGCTTGTATGACCCTTAAATCTCTTTATGTACTCCTGCGCATTTTTTCTAGATATAACGGTAGCGCCGCTGCTTTGCTTTATTTCAACAACCATCATATCGGCCAATAAGTTCAATGAACGCCTTATAGTCTCGGGTGAAACACCGTATTCAGAAGACATAACAGAACGTCCGTATATTTTTGTATTCTCTTTAAATTCGCCTCTGGCTATCCTTGAAGCAATATCAACGGCGATTTGAAGATATACTGGTGTAGCGATGTCAGACTTCAATAAAAACACTTCCATCCAAATTATTATTCATATACTATTCTATATAAAAAAACTGAAAATTTCAAAGTAGCTTAAAGACAGCTACTTTATTTATAGATTATAGCATTGATAACAAAGCTTATTGATGAGTAAAAAGTCTCACCTATCAACCTTGTATCTCTTATCCTTATTTCGACTTATTAATCTATATAGATTAATTCTTCTGCCCAATACAACCGCACGGAGCTTGGCTTTTTTGCTCCTTTCGTGCTTTGGGCGAGAGATTTCTAGCTCTTTTACAATAAAGCGAGCTAAGTTATCTGCAGCCTCAGGGAGTGTTTTAACATATTCATTATTATCAATATTTTCCCTATAACGCTCTAAAATGTCAGTGTTTAATATATCGTCAATAATTATCTTAAATTCTTTATTATTTTTTGCGTACCATCCCATTTTGTTATCAACACAAAAGTCAATATTACCCTTTTCATGAAGGGCAGCACAATGAGTGAAAATTGTAGGTACCCTTTTCACCAAAACTTCAAATGTGGTCGAAGCTCCGCCTTTTGCTATGGCTAAATCCGACACATCTAATAGCTCATGCATATTATCAGCAAAACCCAAAACAGCCATTGGGACATTGGAAGATACAGAATTCTTTAAGTCAGTAAGATCATTAAACAGCTCTTCGTTTTTGCCACAAACAGCAATAATATTAAAAGGAAAATTATCTTTATAAAGTCTTTTAACGTATTCAGAAGTTTCACCTATACCCTGTCCCCCCGAAGTTGCTAAAAGAGTTTTTTTTGTTGGATCAAGCCCCAATTCAGTAAGTATTTCATCTCTATCTCTTGTGATTGGTGTGAAAAACTTTTTATTTAGCGGAAAAGACATTACTTTTACCTTGTTAGGTGGCTCACCCTGCTTAGTAAGGTACTCCCTTGCCTCTTTTGTCGAAACTATAACCGCATCAACTTTGGGGTTTACCCATAAATTATGTCCTCTGACGGGATCCGTCATATAACTAAAAATTTTGTAGTTTAATCCATACCTACTTCGAGCAAACTGCACTACAGAACTACAGAAAAAATGGGTAGAAAAAACGATATCAGGTTTGTATGTAAGTATATATTTACTTCCTTTTTGCAAAAATTGTTGAAAGAACAATGGTGTCATTGCATTTGAACGGGTAAGATGGGCAAAATAATCTAGCAAGAGATTTAGATTGGTGGTTAATTCAGGGCGAGCTAAAGCCCAATCCCAAAATCCCTTCATTATTTTATCGTCCCAGTTTGCCCCAGATTCTTTAGCAAAATCTATTACATCAATCTGATATTTGTTGGGAAATAATTTTTCAATAGAATCTTTAATAGCAAGAGCAGGCATCCTGTGCCCGCCTCCCGCTTCAACCATAGGTATTAATATTTTTTTCAATAAATCAGCTCCGCATCCTAGCTTTCTCTGTTTTCGTTAAAAATGATATTAACCGCTTTCATTGGCGAAACAGTTGAAATTGCATGTTTATAAACAAGCTGTTGCTTGCCATCACTATCAAGTATAACAGTATAATTATCAAACCCTTTTACTAATCCTCTTAGCTGAAAGCCATTGGTAAGATAGACAGTAACAGGAACATGATCTTTTCTCACCTGATTCAAAAAAACATCTTGAAGGTTTATACTTTTATTCATGGTCCTCTCCTCCTCAACACATCAAAAAAAATAAAATAAAATCATAACATCTTTCCTTGACATAATTTTACTCGATTAATTCTTATTATTCAAGTTATCCTCTATTATTTTTAAAATTGCCCAAGTATTGTAATCTTTTATTTTTATCCAATTTACGCCTTCTGTTTTCCGAAACCATGTCATTTGGCGCTTTGCTAAATTTCTAGTCCCCCTCTTTATACTCTCTGTGGCTTCAAAAAGGGAGCACGCCCCTTTAATTGCCATTGCAATTTCCTTATAACCTATCCCTTGCATAGAAACTAGATTGTGTGAATACCCTAAATCCAGAAGCTCTTCTACCTCTTCATAAAGACCTTCTTGTATCATTTTATCAGCTCTTTTATCAATTCTCTTATAAAGCTCCTCACGCGGTATCTCTAAGCCAAAAACTCTATAATCATATGGGGGTGGTATTTTTCTTGACTCCTCCTTTTGCTCTGAAATTGGTTTTCCCGTTATTTTGTATACCTCTAAGGCCCTAATAACACGCTTAACATTGTTAGGATGTATTGTTGCAGCACTTTTAGGATCTATCTTCTTTAAATAATTATGAAGTGCATGTGTTCCTTTATTTAATGATATTTTGTTTAGCTTTTCTCTATAGTCCCAGTCAGTAATGGTCTCGGAAAATGTTATATTATATACAAGTGAATTAATATATAATCCCGTCCCTCCGACAACAATTGGCATTTTATTCTTTGAAAGGATAGTATTTATGCATTCCATGGCATCATCCTTAAATTGTGCAACACTATAAGCATCATCAGGATTAACTACATCTATCATATAATGAGTTATTCCACGTCTCTCATCTATATTAGGCTTTGCTGTTCCTATGTTCATACCTCTATATATTTGCATTGAGTCAGCTGAAATAATCTCTCCATTTATCTTATGAGCCAATTCAATGCCTATATCTGTTTTTCCAGAAGCTGTTGGGCCCGCAATAACAACTACCTTATCCATAATAACCCTTTCACGGAAAAATTCTTAACTTGTTTAGAATGCAGCAGCAATAGTATCATCATACTATTCGCTTAAACTTTTTTTCAAACTCCTTTTTATCCATTACTAGTATCACAGGTCTGCCATGAACGCATGTATAAGGATTTTCCATTTCATTAAGACTCTTAACTAATCCTCTTATTTCTTCCTTTGAAAGAGACTTATTAGCTTTTAATGCACCCTTACAGGATATTAAAAATATAGCTTCATCACTGATTTCATTTTTATCAGACCCAATTTCAATCCATCTATCCAATATCTCAATAAAGTTGCTTTCGCTAAAGCCTGTATCATAAAAGTCCGGAACGCTTCGTAATATTATAGTATTTGTGCCAAAGGGTTCGATGTCAAATCCTAGAGCATTAAAGCTCTCAAGTTTTTCCATAACGAAATCATGCTCTACGGCCTTTATTTTAATGATATACGGTTCTAAAACCATTTGTGAAAAGCTTTCTTTTTTAGAAAGCCGCCTTTTAATTGTTTCATAGCGTATTCTCTCATGGGCCGCATGTTGGTCAATTATATAAAGCTTATTATTTGTTTCAAGCATGATGTAAGTATCAAACGCTTGACCTACTATTTTCGCATCAAGCAATTCACTAATGGCTCCTGTCTCATTCTGCCCATTAGTTTGTATGAATAACTGTTTTTCTTCGATATTATTTATTTCCCGTTCACTATTATCCACAAATTTATCTTTTTGCCCAGGCTCTATATTTTTCTCTGATTCAAAATCATGATTAGATTTGATACTATTTTCAGATTCAATACTATTCTCAGATATTACAATATCCCTAGATTCAGTTTTATCATAAGATGTAATAGAGTTCTCGGGATTAGTCTTATCCACAGGTTCGACACTATTTTCATTTTGAATCTTCTGTCCGGATTCAATTTGGGAAGCTTGGTAAAATGACTTCTTGGATTCTAAAGTTTTTGTAGAAGCTGAATCCTCTTGCATTTTTTTCACACTATTATCCACTATTTTATCTTTGTTTAAATCACTAAAATCAGTTTGTTGGCTTGATGGTGTGGCCTCTTGTTCTATAGAATTATTAGGCTTTTCAAAACCTCTTATTTCAAGTCCCCCTAATAAAGCATTTTTAACCCCATGATATATAGTGCTAAACAGCAAACTGTCATTAGCAAAGCGCACCTCAAGTTTTTGAGGATGAACATTCACATCGTAGTTTTGAGGTGATGTTTCTATAACAAGAAGAGCAAAGGGAAACTTTTTTTGCATGAGTATGGTTTTGTAAGCTTCTTCTAATGCCTTAGTTATAACGGGATTTTTAATATATCTTCCGTTTAAAAATATGTATTGATTATTTCTATTGCCTCTTGCTATTTCGGGCTTACCTATAAAGCCAGTTATCTTGAAGCCATTATTCTCATAGTTTATAGGGAAAACAGCTTTTGCAGTATCCTTTCCAAAGATACTATATACCGTACTCAGCAGGTCATTATTTCCCGGAGTATGGAGCTGCACCTTATTGTTCTGACTATATTTAAAGGAAATACCGGGATTAGCCAAAGCAAGCCGAACAATTACCTCAGAAACATAACCTGCTTCAGTACTATCCTTTTTTAGAAATTTGTATCTTGCTGGTGTATTAAAAAAAATATCTCGAATAGTAAAGCTCGTGCCATCAGGGCTACCGGCCTTTGTGTTAGATAGTATGTGGCCACCATTTAATTGAATTTTCGTACCCGTAGGAGCCTCACGCGTTTTTGATATAACCTCAACATTGGAAACTGAAGCTATTGAAGCTAATGCTTCCCCTCTAAAGCCCATGGTTGAAAGTGTATCTAGGTCGTTAATCTTTCTTAATTTACTTGTTGCATGCCGCTCAAAAGCAAATTCTAAATCTTCACCGTCAATTCCTGCACCATTATCTGTAATCCGTATATATGATATTCCTCCATTAAGAATTTCTATGGTAATCTGTGTCGCTCCAGCATCTATAGCATTTTCGGCCAATTCCTTAACTACTGATGCAGGTCTTTCAATAACCTCACCTGCTGCGATTTGATTGGCTGTTACTTCATCTAACAATACTATTTTATTCATGAGAAACTCTCCTTTGTTAGTTCTAATCACTTTAGCTTCTGTTGGAGGCCATAGAGCTTATTTAAGGCATCTAATGGTGTTAAGAGTGATGGGTCAAGTTTTTTAAGCTCATCTAACGCTTCTCTTTCTGCCTTTGTAAGAGAGCTAGAAGCAAATAGATCAAGCTGCCCCTCCACAGGCTTATGGATGCGCTTTTTATTGTTACTATTAATATCAGCCTCATCAAGATCTTTCAAGATTAACTTAGCGCGCTCTATTACAGGAGTTGGAATTCCGGCGAGACCTGCAACTTCAACGCCATAGCTTTTATCAGCACCGCCCCTAGTAACCTTTCTTAAGAATATTATATCATCGCCCTTTTTACGGACCGAAACACAATAATTCTTTATTCCGTGAAGCTTGTCTTCAAGCTCTGTTAGCTCATGATAGTGGGTAGCAAATAAGGTTCTGCAACCAAGCCTACTCTTATCATTGATGTATTCTATGACAGCCCAGGCAATGCTTAAGCCATCATAGGTACTAGTTCCACGGCCTATTTCATCTAATATCAAAAGACTCTTTGAAGTAGCATTCTCAAGGATATTAGCTACCTCTGTCATTTCCACCATGAAAGTACTTTGCCCCGACGCCAAATCATCAGATGCGCCAATTCGTGTGAAGATTCTATCTACTAGGCCTATCTTTGCTTGCTCAGCTGGGACAAAGCTCCCTGCCTGCGCCATTAGCGTTATTAAGGCAACTTGTCTCATATAAGTTGATTTTCCTGCCATGTTAGGGCCAGTTATAATACTTATACGATTTTGATCGGTATCAAGAAAAGTATCGTTAGGAACGAATTGGGAATCAGCTAAAACCTGTTCAACAACAGGATGCCTGCCATTTACAATCTCAATTGTTCCACCATCGTATACCTTTGGTCGAACATATTGATTTTTATCTGCAATATCAGCAAATGAACATAATGCATCAAGGGTTGAAATGCAGTCTGACGTAGTCTTAAGTCTCCCCACATGTTGGGAAACCGTATCTCTTATTTGGCCGAAAAGATCATACTCCCTCTGTACCACCTTGCTCTCGGCACCTAAAATGGTATTCTCAAGCTGCTTTAACTCATCTATAATATATCGTTCACTATTTACCAAGGTTTGTTTTCTTACATAGTCCTCTGGGACAAGTGACATATTTGCCTTAGTCACTTCAATGAAGTAGCCAAAATTATCATTATATCGGATTTTCAAGCTCTTTATACCAGTACGTTCCTTTTCCCTCGCTTCAAGCTCCGAGATCCACGTTTTACCCTCGGACGCGGCTTTGCGGTATTCATCGACTTTTTGATCATAGGATTCCCTAATTATCCCGCCTTCTTTAATCGATAAAGGTGCTTCTTCATTAATTGATACATCAATAAGATTATAAATATCCTCCAATAAATCAAGGCGTTCATAAATCTGAGTATTATATTCAGATTTAAGACCTTGAATCAAATCTTTTATGTAAGGTAGTTTGGATAGAGAGATTTTTAAGGATAATAAATCTCTTGCGTTTACTGTGCCAAAAACAAGCTTTGAAGAGAGTCTTTCTATATCATAAACCCCTCTTAAAAGCTCCATAAGCTCATTTCTTACCATAAAGCTATCTTTTAGTTCAGATACTCCATCAAGCCTTAGGTTTATCTCATTGACGTCTAAAAGGGGCTGCTCAATCCATTGTCTGAGCTTTCTTCCACCCATCGAAGTTGAGGTTTTATCTAAAACCCACAATAACGAACCTCTTTTTTTGGATTCTCTCATGGTTTCAGTAATTTCAAGACTTCTTCTTGATGAGGTGTCCAGCATCATTAACTGTTCAATCTTATATATTTTCACCTTTTCAATATGTCTTAATTCTACCATTTGTGTAGAATCAAGATAAGATATCAATGCTCCTGATGCGCATTGGGCTAAATCTAGTTTGTTAAATGGATTCTTGCCAAATGTTTCTATAAGCTTCTCTTGGCTGTTAGTAATAGTAAAGAAATCGTCCTCTATTATGGAAGGCTCTCTTCGTAAAAAATCAAGAAAATACGATTTATATTCTGGAGAATTCTTAAGCTCAGCATTTGCGATGATTTCAGATGGCTTATACCTTGAAATCTCGTCTATGAGTTTGCCCATGGAGCTTCCCCATGTGATTTGAGTAGCATAGAATTCACCTGTTGAAACATCGACTACAGCAATGCCAAAGTAAATTTGTTGGCAGTAAATAGCCATGAGATAATTGTTCTTTTTCTCTTCAAGCATGGTAGGGTCTATAACTGTTCCTGGAGTGATTACCCTCGTTACATCCCTTTTTACTATACCCTTAGCTAAGGCCGGATCCTCCATCTGGTCACAAATGGCAACCTTATAGCCCTTTGTTATTAGCTTGGAGATGTATGTAGTAGCGGCATGGTATGGTATCCCACACATAGGAGCGCGCTCTTCTAAGCCACAGTCTCGACCAGTCAGGGTTATTTCTAGTTCTCTTGAGGCAGTTTCTGCATCAGTAAAAAACATTTCATAAAAATCACCAAGTCTGAAAAAGAGAATGCAATCTTTATACCGCTGTTTAATTTCCATGTATTGTTCCATCATGGGAGTTAGCTTAGCCAAGTTTTTTACCCCCTCTGCCTTCTAGCCAGAAAGCGCCTGCACGAATGATATCAACCAAAACTGTATCCCCTTTTTTGATGCCTTCTGCCTCGAAATTCACTAGACGGAAAGACCGAGTACGACCCGAAAAAATATCCGGGTTTTGCTTACTTGGACCGTCGACTAAAACCTCAAATGCCTTCCCCTCAGTCTTCTTGGCTAATTCGGTAGAAATGTCCTTTTGAACATCCATAAGCTTTTGAAATCTCTTGCTTATTACTTCAGGTGGCACAGTTTGATCCATTTTTGCCGCTGGCGTCCCTTTTCTCGAAGAATAAATAAATGTATAGGCAGCATCAAATTGCACCTTTCTAACTACATCTAGAGTTTCTTCAAAATCCTCCTCGGTTTCGCCGGGAAAGCCAACGATTATATCAGTGGTAAGAGCAACGCCAGGAATTTCATCTTTGATTTTAGAAACCAAATTCAGATACTGTTCCTTGGTGTATTTTCTGTTCATCTTTTCTAAAATACGCGTACTCCCAGATTGGAATGGTAAATGTATATGATTACAAACCTTCTTACATGTTTTCATAGCTTCAATAAGGCTATCCGAAAGGTCCTTTGGATGAGATGTCATAAACCGAACTCGCTCTATTCCATCAATATTTTCAATATTATGAAGAAGCTTAGCAAAAAGATCGTTTTCACCAATATCGTTCCCATAAGAGTTAACGTTTTGTCCTAATAAAGTAATTTCTTTGCATCCGTCTTGGGCTAGAGTTTTTATCTCGCTTAAGACAATCTCCATTTTTCTACTACGTTCTCTTCCTCTAACATAGGGCACGATACAATATGAACAAAAATTATTGCATCCTAATATAATACTAACCCATGCTTTATGTTTATCGGTCCTCTTTATAGGAAGGTCTTCAACAATTTTATCTGCCTTCTCCCATACATCGAAGACTCGCTTCTTTTTGTTTACATATTGATGTAGTAGCTTTGGGAATGTGTGCACATTATGAGTTCCGAATACTATTTTCACATTGTGATATGACTTCTTAAGCTTTTCTACTACATGGGGCTGCTGCATCATGCATCCACAAGAAACGATTATAGAACCGTTTTGCTCGCATTCCTTTGATAAAGCTCCGATATGGCCGTATACACGTTCTTCGGCATTGCCCCTAACGCAACAGGTTATAAACACGATAATATCAGCTACTTTATCGTTAGGGACTTCTTCAAAACCCATATCAATCAGCATTCCTGCTATAGTCTCGGAATCCCTTTCATTCATCTGGCAGCCAAATACATCGAGTTTGAATTTCTTTGTTTGTCCTGTTTTAAGGCTATATTCCATATTTAAATTTCTTATGCCCTCAACCCAATCAGAATACTCAGGAGTATTACTAACTTCCATGCATTCAGGGGAAGTATTCTTCTTTAGTTTAAATCTATCATTTTTATTCTTAATATCCAAATTATTAACCCTCAATTCAATCAGCAATCTGTATCAATATCATAACAAAAATGCATGAAAAATTAAAGGGCACAATCATGGTGATGGTCTTCACTTTTATTATTTGAAATTAATAGACTACAAAATAAGACACTATCCTAGTGTCTTATATCGATATATATAAATTTTAGTTTTTTAGTCTCTTCTTCTGCCAAAAAATCTTAAGATAATTATTAATAGATTTATAAAATCAAGATATAAACTAAGTGCCCCAATTATTGCTAGCTTATCTCTAAACGCTACATCCCCGTCAGTACCATAATAGTATGCTTTGAGCTTCTGCAGGTCATAGGCGGTAAGTCCTAAAAACACGAAAAGGCCTACTATGCTAGCGATCCAATCTAATGTGCTATTTGCTAAGAAAGTATTGACTATCGAAAGGATGAAAAGTCCTATTAAGCCCATGAACAGAATATTCTTAAATTGTGATAAATCTGCTTTTGTGAAGTATCCATATAAACTCATGGCTCCAAAGGTTAATGCCGTAATAACAAAAGCACTTACTAATGAAGCACTGGTGTAAACATAAAAAAACAATGAGAACGTTATACCATTAATTGCAGCATAAGCTAAAAACAACGCTAGTGCCGTACCAAACCTTAGTTTATGAACCCTCGCTGAAAGAAATCCTACTAAAACAATTTCTACTACAAATAATCCCCAAAACAACAAATTGTTAGAAAATATTGCACTCATTAAACTAACATTTGTGGATACAAAATAAGCTACAACAGCTGTCAATAACAGGCCCATAAACATCCAACCAAAAACCTTGGAAATAAAAGAGTTTAGACCTTGTATGGTGTCAACATCTTCTTCATATGCACCTGTACCAGAATTTCTGTAATTGTCATTGTACATTATATCACCCTCAATTATTATTAATCTATTTAATATATTATATACTATTTCAAATTTATAGTAAAACTAAAATAAACAAAAAATTCTATAATTTCAAAATAAAAGGTTATGAGTTTTACCCATAACCTTTTATTAGGTTAGCATACTAGCTTGCATTTTCTTAGTTGTAATGTTTTTGCTTGTCTAGGTTTGTGTTATTAATTTGATTAACCTAAAACTACATCAACAATATGTTCCTTATTATCACCAAAAACAGGAATAATATTGCCATCGATAATTTGGCCATCAACTTTTATTGAGCTTATGCCCTTTTCTACGTGGGATGGATTACTTACATTAATAATATATGTTGATCCTCTAAATTTACGTCTTACAGTATATCCGTCCCAATTTGCAGGAATACATGGATTTATCAAGAGGCCTTCATAATGAGGATGTATACCTAAGATATATTGCGATATTGTAACAAATGTCCACGCTGCAGTACCTGAAAGCCATGAGTTCTTAGCTTCACCAGGCTTTAAGGCATCCTTGCCTGCAATCATCTGTGAGTAAACATATGGCTCTGTTTTATGAATCTCACTGATATCTTCAATATAGGCAGGAGTAAACTTCTTATACAAATCAAAGGCACGTGTTCCTCTACCTAGTATTGTCTCACCACATATTACCCATGGATTATTATGGCAGAACACACCAGCATTTTCTTTATATCCTGGAGGATACGAAGTAATCTCACCAATGTTCTTATCATACTTTGTGTAAGGAGGATTAGTTAAAACTATTCCATAGTCACACTCTAAGCGTTCTTTAACTGAATCTAAAGCCTTTAGAGCATATCCATTTTCAACGCCCATCTCAGCCATAACACACATTCCTTGTGGTTCTATAAATATTTGGCCCTCTTCATTTTCAGAGCTACCAATTTTCTTGCTAAAGGCATCATATGCCCTTAAGAACCATTCTCCATCATATCCATGCTCGTACACAGTTTCTCTCATATCTGAGATATGCTTCTCTGCTTTATTAGCTTCATCTTCAAAGCCTTTAGAACGCATTAGATAAGCGTAATCAGGTCCAACAAGCACAAATAAACCTGCAATGAAAATACTTTCGGCAATACGGCCGTCAGGATCTCCAGTTGTCTGGAACGATTCATCAGGAGTGGTTGAGAAGCAGTTTAGATTGAGACAATCGTTCCAATCTGCACGCCCAATCAATGGAAGCCCATGAGGCCCTAAATTCTCCACTACATGGTAGAATGAGCGCTTTAAATGCTCTAATAGTGTTGCTGTATTATTGGAGTCTGAATCAAATGGGACTTGCTCGTCCAAAATTCCAAAATCGCCAGTTTCTTTAATATAGGCAGCTGTTCCCAGAATTAACCACAGTGGATCGTCATTGAAGCCGCCGCCAATATCATTATTACCTTTTTTAGTTAATGGCTGGTACTGATGATAGCAGCCACCGTCTGGGAATTGCGTGGAAGCAATATCGATGATTCTTTCCCTTGCTCTATCAGGAATCTGATGTACAAAGCCCAGAAGATCCTGATTAGAATCTCTAAAGCCCATTCCTCTGCCAATTCCAGACTCAAAGTACGAAGCACTTCTAGACATATTAAATGTGACCATACATTGGTAAGGGTTCCAAATGTTCACCATTCTATTTAACTCATCTTCATGGGTTTTTACTGTATAGATTGAAAGTAGGTTGTCCCAATAAGCCTTTAATTCTGCGACTGCATTATCAACTTGTGAAGATGTCTCAAAGCGTTTTTGCATCTTTTTGGCTTCAGTCTTATTTATAACGTTGTCAGATTCCCATTTCTCATCATCAGGATTCTCAACATATCCAAGAACAAAAATAATATCCTTTTCTTCTTGAGGTTTAAGGTCTATATCAAAAAAGTGCGATGCTATAGGCTGCCAGCCTAATGCTACAGAATTAGATGATTTTCCTTCTTTAACTGCGTTCGGGCTATCAGGTCCGTTATATAAGCCAAAGAAAGCATCTCTGTCTGTATCAAAGCCATCAATAGGAGTATTGGCCCAGCTAAATGCATAGTGATTTCTACGCTCTCTGTATTCCGTCTTATGATAGATTGCCGATCCATCAATTTCTACTTCGCCTATGGAGTAATTGCGTTGGAAGTTTGTCATATCATCGTAAGCATTCCACAAACACCACTCAATAAAGGAAAACAGCTTAACATTCTTGTTCTCAGAGGTCTTGTTTTTTATAGTAATTTTATGTACTTCGCCATTGTATTTTAAAGGTACCAACGAAATTTGATTAACCGATATACCATTCTTTTCTCCATGAATCTTGGTGTATCCAAGACCATGTCTACATTCATAAAAGTCTAGCTCAGTTTTTACAGGCATCCATCCCGGGTTCCATATATCCTTACCATCGTTTATGTAAAAATATCGGCCTCCATTATCTAGGGGTAAATTATTATAGCGATAACGTGTCAATCTCCTAAGGCGTGCATCCTTATAAAAGCTGTAACCACCCGAGGTATTAGAGATTAATCCAAAAAAATCGTCGTTTCCTAAATAATTAATCCACGGGTATGGTGTCTTGGGTGTTTCAATGACATACTCTCTGTTTTGATCATCAAAAAATCCGAATTTCATAGCCAGTTCTCCTAATCTATATTTTTATTTTTTGTACATGATTTACGACTAATAAGTTCAACATCAACCTCGTAGTGTTTCAGTCCCTCTGTTTTGCCTTCTATAATATCAGAAAGGGCTTCTACAGCTTTTTGCGCCATGGTATAAAAGGGGATGCGTACCGTTGTTAGAGACGGATCTACTAAAGATGCTGCCGGTGAATCGTCAAAGCCGATTATTGATATATCGTCCGGTATGCTAATATTATGCGCCCTGAATGTATCCATAGCTGCCAGGGCCATTTCGTCATTACATGCAATAATTGCAGTCGGAAGTCTGCCATTATTTATCATTTTAGTGACTTCTCTCTCAGTTTTACTTCTGACAAAGTCACCCTTTAAAATATATTCCTTCTTAATAGGAAGGCCGTGGCGATTCATGCTCTTAATAAACTCATCTTTTCGAACATAACCAGAATAAGTAGTATTACGACCTTCGATAAATCCTATCTCACTATGACCTAACGAGACAAGCTCATCTATAGATTTACTTATACCTTCCCTATCCAAAGAATTAATTACTACGATTTTTCCATCCTTATGCATTAATTTCTTAATTTTATTAGGGTCGTAATCAATAATAGCTAGGGGGTAATTGTTCTTCGATATAACATCCTCTATCTCATGACTGGATTCTGTACCAATAATAATACCGCCATCAATTCGTTTTTGAGAAAATGTTTGATCTATATATCTGCATTCTTGTGGGGTATAGATTGTATGGATCAAGATATAGAAACCTTTATAGTTTCCAGTGTCTACAACAGCATCTAAAAATGGGCCAAAGTAGCTATTACCATATACCCTAAGCGGATTTTTTTTATCATATATACTAAATAAAAATAGTCCTAGCGTATCTGTACCTTTACCCGCCAAAACCCTGGCTGACATATTAGGCTCGAAATTATACTTCCTAATAACCTTCATAACCTTATCCCGTGTAGCTTGAGGAACATTAGAATAATTATTAATTACTCTTGATACAGTACTTCGGGAAACACCGGCGAGTTTTGCAATTTCTTCGCTTCTCATAATAAATACTCCGAGTCATTTAGTAAACGCGTGTTTATTTAATTATATCTTAATACTAGTTTTATATCAAGATATTTGCACGGAATTTTTCCTTCCATAAACTCTTGAATTACTGTTGTTTAATTAATTTACCCTGATTTACTTATGGTTCATTCACTAACCCTATTCTACCATTTTATAATTGCTAAGATGTGATTTATTGAGCCTAGATTTAGTCAGGTGTTTTTCATTGAGATATGATTAATTATTCCTAGATTTACTGAGGTATTATTAGTGAGACTTGATTAATAAGCTGCCGTCGCCAGCAGCTTATTTACCTTTGCTTTGGAATTATATTTCCGCATTATATTAGAAGTGGTTCAATCTGCTTACCCTCAAAGGCATTTTCTACAGTTGGAACAATTAGCCCAAATTTTGCAACTAGACTATTAGGTTTGTTTTCAGAATCATCCTGGCCAAATGGTACAAAAAATATATCTTTTGAATTCAGAAGCGACCCGATATTTTTTGCATTAGCTGCAAGGCCATCGTTAGTAGCTATGGCTAATACTACAGGCGATAGATTCCTAAGATGAGCTTTAACCGCCATGGTTACGGGGGTATCAGTTATTCCGTTTGCAATCTTACCGAGAGTGTTTCCTGTGCATGGTGCTACAATTAATAGCTCCAGCATTTTTTTAGGACCGATAGGCTCTGCATCGGGAATAGTTTCTATGCATGTCTTCCCTGTTATCATCTCAATACGCCTGCGTAAATCCTCTGCCCTACCAAAACGAGAGGTAATTGACGCAGCATTATTAGATAAAACAGGGTATACATCAGCACCTAAAAACACTAATCGTTCCAACTCAATGATAACATCCTGGAAGCTACAAAAAGAACCTGTGATAGCAAATCCTATTTTTCTTTTACTTACACTCATTTAATACACACCCCCTTCTTCTTCAATGATGTTATATATTGTACGGCGTATTATATCTCCTGCTGTTAAGGGGGCTGTTTTTCCTGGTATTCCAAGAGCCCAAATAGTTTTGAAACCAAATGCTTTAGCTGCCTCAAAATCTACTCCTCCTGGGTTAGAAGCAAGGTCAAGAATTAGACAGCCACTTCTGGTCTTTTTAAGAATATCCTTTGTCATTACTAGTGCAGGAGCAGTGTTAATAATTGCATCCATATCAGAAACGTAACGAGAAAGGTGATTTAAGGCAACAGGTTTAAGGCCTTGTGCCTCTATCCATGCTATATCTGAATACTTTCTAGCTGCCACCCATACATCTGCACCAAAGCCCTGTAGCATTTTTGCAAGAATTTTACCTATCCTTCCATATCCCACAATTAATAAGCGACTATCCATCAAAGTCCTTGGCAATTCTTCGATGAGTATATGTACGGAACCCTCAGCTGTAGGCACTGCATTAAGCACCGCCATCTCTTCTCTTTTTAATACATCAACACATTTCACATTTTTATTTTTTAATTGCTCAATAATACTGTCAGGAATCCTGCCTGCTATAAAAAGTGAATTGGTGGGTGTTTTTTCAATAACTTCGCTAATAGCCACTTTTTCATTTGATAATGGTGTATCAAGAAAATTTATGTCAGACGTTAGGGGTATCCCACCGACAATTACTTTTGATCCATCTAATACAAAATCAAGGGGCGAATTCTTTGTTGCCCACGGTCTCTTACTTTTGTCAAAACCATATATTTCAACATATTGGTAATCTTTTTTCAATAGTTCTGCTAGGTAGACATTACGCATGTCTCCCCCAATGATGGCAAATTTTCTCCTGTGCATTATTTAGAACCTCCCATCTCAAAACATAACAATATATTTTATGAGTTGGCAAGCCTTATTGTGTATCAATGAAAGACTAGATTTTAGCATAAAAAAAGCTCTTCTGTAAGAAGAGCCGGTTACTGTAATAGCTTAAAAACTTAACATTTCTATGGATTGAGGTGAAATAGATTTATTCCCTAATACAACTATCCCCGGTCTAGAACCTCGAAATATCCATTCTAATAGGAAATTAACATCCTCAATTTTTATGTCTTCTATACACTTTATGATTTCCTCAGAAGACTTAATGTCTCCAGTTATTATTTTCGATTTGCCGTTTGATAACATACGCCCAGATGAGCTGTCTAAGCCCAATATATAATTACCCTTAAGCTGGTTTTTACAGCGTAATAGTTCCTTTTCTGTTATATCATTATCTAATAGTAATTGGATAACTTGACTTATACATTCGATAGCTTCATCAGCTTTATCGGGATTTGTTGCTGCAGAAATTGTAAACATCCCACAATCTCTGAATGCCGCCGGCGAAGAATAAATTGAATAGGCTAGGCCTTCATCTTCACGAACGCTTTGAAATAATCTAGAGCTAAAACCATCACCTAATATATTATTTAAAACCATTAGGTCGTACATTCTTGCGTCGCCTTGGGGTAGGCCTCGGTATCCGATACAAATATGAGTCTGTTCAATATCCTTACTTTTATATAAATAATGCGGCTTAAAAGAAGGCTGTTCTTCTGAAAGCCGACAATAGCCCAAGGACTTCCATGAGGAAAAATATTTATCTATCAAATTAAATAAGTTCTCTTCCTCGAAATTACCCACAACAGAAATAACACAATTATCGGGAATATAATAGTACTTTAAATGCTTAACTAGGTCATCTCTGGTTAACGATTCTAAGGATTTATATGTACCTAAGATGGGATATCCTAAAGGTCCTTCGCTCAACATTTCTTCAGCTAATAAATCATGAACCCTTTCCTCGGGATCATCTTCATACATGCTAATCTCTTCTTTTACTACATTTTTCTCTATTGTCATATCAGATTCTTCAAATTTCGGGTTTAGTATCATATCAGATAGTACATCAATTGCACTTTCTAAATCAGAATCTAGAGTTTTGGTATAAAAGCAGGTGCAATCCTTTCCTGTAAAAGCATTTATTTCTCCACCTATGCTGTCAAACTCATATGCAATATCCTTAGCTGTTCGTTTATTAGTTCCTTTGAACACCATGTGTTCAATAAAATGAGATATTCCATTATTTTCAAGTTTTTCGTTTCTTGAGCCTACTCCAATCCAAACTCCTAATGCTACTGAACTTAAGTGAGATAGTCTTTCGTAGATAACAGTAAGGTTGTTCTTTAAAATGTATTCTTTTCGCAAATTCTTTCACCTCAGTATATTATTTATGGCAAAAATAACGACGGATAACCCGTCGTCTAATATAATATCGGTATACATTATGAGTACATAAATATCATATAAATCCAAATTCTCCTCTGAATTGCACTGAGCCAACGCTACTCATCAATTGGGCGACAATAGTCTTTAAAATATTCCTTTTTTCTACGCGCCCCGTATATTCTCCTTCGTTGATGTCAACCTCTCTATATTGCTGGAGGACGTATTTATTAGCTCCTTTGATAGTGTCTAGAATATTAATCAAATCCTCATCACAAAGCTCAGGTGTATAGGTTGTGCGAAATTCATATTCTACATTACTATTCTTTAGAATATTTATGCTACGAGATAGATTCTCAGTATTTACAGACGAGCAGCACACCATTTTGTACTTACATAATGGCGCCTTTATATCCATAGCCACATAATCTAGCAAATTCTCATCTAGAAGCCCTTTTAGGGATTGTGGATTTGTTCCATTAGTATCGAGTTTTGTCTTAAAGCCCATAGCTTTAACTGACCTGAAAAAGTCAGGCAAATCTTTCTGGATTGTGGGCTCTCCACCCGATACTACCACTGCATCAAGAAGGCCTCTGCGCTTTTGTAAAAAAGCAATAATACCATCTTTATCCATTATGCTGTCTTTATTAGTAGCTTCAATCAATTGTCGATTATGGCAATAGCCACAGTTCATATTACAGCCTTGAGTAAAAACTACTGCAGATAGATTCCCTGGATAATCTATGGTCGAATTTTTTTGAATCCCAGCAATTTTCATAATACAATAATCACCCTATCTGTTTATCAAGTATGAACTTCTTCCTAGTTCTATACTCTTCTCTTTTTCCTTTGTTATAATTAGCAACTGGTCTTAAATATCCTACAACTCTGGACCAAACCTCTGTATCTTCACCACAGGTAGGACATTCAAAATGCTCTCCTCTAATATAGCCATGAGTATTACATATAGAAAATGTTGGAGTTAACGAAATATATGGCATCTTATAATGCTCAAAGATACGCCTGATAATGTTCTTAGCTATTCTTATATCTTCTATGCTCTCCCCTAAATATAGATGCTGTACCGTTCCACCAGTGTAGAGGGATTGAAGCTCATCCTGCAAATCCATATACTCGAAAATATCATCTGTATATCCTACAGGAAGTTGAGAAGAATTGGTGTAATATGGTGTTTCTTCACCAGCAGTAATTATGTCAGGGTATCTTTGCATATCTAGACGAGCAAGTCTATATGATGTTCCTTCTGCTGGAGTTGCCTCTAGGTTATAGAAATTGCCTGTTTCCTTCTGAAATTCTACCATAACTTCTCGTAAATAATTCATGATTTCAACAGCAAATTCTTGGCCTTCAGTAGTAGTTATATCCTCACCCAAAAAGTTTAATAAAGCTTCGTTCATTCCTACTATTCCTATAGTAGCAAAATGGTTATACCAATAACTTCCGAAACGTTCTTTTACATTCCTTAGATAATAAGCTGAATATGGATAAAGCCCCTTTTCCGTCTGTTGCTCTACCACTTTTCTTTTGATTTCTAGGGAGGTCTTTCCTATCCTGGCTATTTCATAAAGCCTCTTCTTAAATTCTTCTTTTGTTTTACTTAAATACCCGATTCTCGGCAGATTGATGGTGAATACACCTATAGAACCAGTAAGCGGATTACTGCCGAATAATCCACCACCTCTTTTCCTGAGTTCAGAAGTATCAATACGTAATCTACAACACATAGATACAGCGTCTTCAGGAGAAAGATCAGAATTAATGTAATTTGCGAAGTATGGGATACCATACTTACAAGTAATCTCCATAAAGGCATCCACAGCGGGACTATCCCAATCAAAATCTTTTGTGATATTTATTGTGGGAATAGGGAAAGTAAAGACTCTACCCTTTGAATCCCCTTCGAGCATAACATCACAAAAAGCCCTATTGAATAAATCCATTTCAGCCTGGAAATCCCCATACTTTTCGTTAGTATATTCGCCTCCTAATACAACAGGTTCATCTCTAAGAGTCTTAGGAACCTTAATATCGAAGGTTAAGTTGGAAAAGGGGCATTGAAAGCCAACTCTTGTTGGAACATTGATATTAAAAATAAATTCTTGCAAACACTGCTTTACAGCATCATAGGATAAATTATCGTATCTAATAAATGGAGCACAATATGTATCGAAGCTGGACCAAGCCTGTGCACCTGCAGTTTCACCTTGAGTTGTAAATGTTGAGTTAACAACTTGTCCTAAAAAACTGCGTAGATGTTTAGCCGGTTTACTTTCTACTTTTCCGGGTACTCCACCGAAGCCATCTAATAGCAACTGTCTTAAGTCCCAACCTGCACAATATGCTCCAAAAAAGCCCATGTCATGTATATGGCAGTCGCCATTCTCATGGGCATTTCTGATTTCTTCAGTATATAATTCATGTAACCAATAATTCTTAGTAAATGCTTCTCTTACGTAATTATTTAGACCGTTAACACTCTTTTGTGTGTTAGCGTTCTCTTTTATTTTCCAGTCTTTGTCTCCTAAATAGTCACCAAACATATTAATAGTAGCACCGATGAGGGCATTTATCTCTCTTGCGCCTTTTCGCTTCTCGCGATAAAGTATAAACGCCTTTGCGGTTTTTGCATGCCCATTTTCGATGAGCACATACTCCACAAGATCCTGAACTTGCTCTACCTCGGGTATTCTTCCTTTGTACCTCTCCTCTGCAATAACCAAAACCTCATTTGTTAGATTTTGAGCTAATGCAAAATCGCTTCCTCCACAGGCTACTGCCGCTTTATAAATAGCAGATGTAATTTTATCAGGCACGAATTTCTCGACACAACCATTTCGCTTACGTATCTTTTCAATCATTTTCGATTGCCTCCTAATTCCTGTATTAAGGATCTTCTCTAATAAGATTCCAGCGACAAGATTCCACAAATTTCTATTGTTGGTACATCGGATGATTCCTTCGTGTTAAAAATCAATATGTCGTTGTAAACAATATTATCATACACAATATATAGTGTCAAACATGCTTTTTGCCGTTTTTTTGTGCAATATGACGGAATTAAGTAACTACAATGCGTTGAGCTCATATTCTTTATATCGACGACAAACTACATTTAGTTAATCAGTTATGATGTAAGCACAACATGTTGTGTCTTAACACCAGTATACAAATTAACCAAAACGTACTTATAGATTGTGTTTTATTGATTGTTAAAATTAGGTAGGATTTTCGACAAGTTCTGATAGAAAAATATAATGAGAGACTTTTTTCGCGACACTGAAAAATTTTTGGTGATTATTACTAATAGGACTTTCTTCCTAGTGGTTATGATAATTCAAATCATCATAGAATCGAAAACGCCTTGTTCTGCAAGGCTAATATATTTATCTCCTGCTACTATGATATGATCGACTACACTAATAGCAATTGGCTTCATAGCCTGGTAAATTTTTCTTGTAACATCTATATCAGCATTAGAAGCTCTTAGGCTTCCCCCTGGATGATTATGAGCAAGAATCACGCTATTTGCTCTATGACGAAGAGCTGTTTCAACGATAATCCTTGGATATACCGGTGCCTCATTAATAGTCCCTTCATGAACGAGAGTAGCATGATTAACATGATTTTGTGAATCAAGACATATTACAAAAAAGCATTCATACACTCGCCCTGCAAAAAGACTTACGGCATAGTTTCCTGCAATTGTTGATGAATTAAGGACAGGACGGTTTCCCCATTTTTGCTTTAAATACCTTCTTGATAATGGTGCCATCAGAGATAATAATATTGATGTGTTTAAATTGACATTACAACGTCTTGCAATATCTCTAGGGTTTGCCTCCAATAGATTATGTAGGCTTCCAAATTCATTTATCATTTTATGGGCAAGCTCATTAGTATCTCGTTGGGGTATACAATAAAACAATATAAGCTCTACGATTTCATGATCCGAGAAGGCATCAAGCCCCTCCTCTACATATCTATCCTTTACCCTTTTTCTATGACCTTCATGAACTTTCAACTCAGACATTGCCATGCTCCTTAGGAATTATTGCTACAGTTTTTAACTATTGTATATATTAACATATAATTCCTAATTATGACAAGTCTATTCTTCAGAACAATCCTTACCAATACTTAAACGAGCGCCCTATCCGGTCAGCTTTTCGGCTTACATATACTATTGATCAGTAACAACAATTAGATTTGTGTGCAATTGAAGAACTGATGCAGGCACCATAGGTGTTATTGGACCATTAATTGATTCAAATAATATTTTTTTCTTAACCTCACCTGATGCTAACAACATGATGGATCTCGCGCTCATAATGCTCTTCATTCCCATAGAGATAGCATAATAAGGGACATCGTCGATAGAATCAAAAAACCTACCATTTACCCGGCGTGTATCTTCTGTCAGCTTAACCGCATGAGTTTCCTTAGCAAAGGAGTCAGATGGCTCATTAAATGCAATATGCCCATTATTCCCAATTCCTAAGACTAGTACGTCCATCCCGCCAAGACTATGTAGCAATTCTTCATATCTTTTACACTCTTGCACAGCGTCTTTAGCAAGGCCGTCTGGTATATGGGTATTATTACTTGCTAGATTTACTCTAGAGTAGAGATTTTGATGCATAAAATATTGATAGCTTTGAGGGTGCTCCCCACTGAGCCCTACATATTCATCTAGGTTTACTGTTTTTACGTCCTTAAAATCTAAATCACCCATTTTATATCTATCTACTAATAATTGGTACATACCTATAGGAGTATCTCCTGTAGCTAATCCCAATACGCAATCGGGCTTCAGAGTAACTACAGAAGAAACAACATTGGCTGCTTTTTGACTCATTTCTTCATAATTTTTTGTTCTTATTATTCTCATGTCCAACCCTCCAATGTTATAATACAGACTTTATTTTATAACAAAAAACTACATTATACAATTATTTATTAATGTAGATTAAACTGTTATACTCTTCCTTATAGAATACTTTGATAATTATATATATAGTTTGGTGTGTTGGTTTTAATACTAAAAAGGGTATTGCCGTTTATTTTTTTAAGCAATACCCTTTTACTAAAAGTTTTTGCGCTCGAACGCTTGCCATTATACCCCTTTAATTAAACTACTAACGTTCCAACGCCTAGTTTTATTTACTTATAAGCATGAACTAATGTACTTTTTAAATCTTTAAAGCCTATATAATTCCAAAGTTAAAACTGTAAAAGTCATTATAAATCCCATGCACATTGTTATTCCATATGATAATTTTTGCATTTTAGTGCATGAAAGCTTATTTTTATTTTTGAAAAATAAGATAGAGTATACAAATGGAATTAGACCTAAAACAATACTTGCGATGACATAAGGAATAAATCCTGCTAAGGCAACCTCCAAAGTTAGCATAAGGCTTATGATTTTAATAACAACGAAAGCTAGTGATATAATTGCGACACATAGTATTAGCTGATATTTTTTAAATAAATCGTGTGCGCGCTCTTTCTTATTGACCTTTCGTATAATAAACCTTATTAAATTACTTATTAGAGTTATTACACTCCATAGTAATGCAATTGCATACAAAACCAAAGCAAGCATTAGAATTGTTATAAAGCTATCAGCTTTTAATGTATCCCCATAAATTGCAGATATCATTTTAGTTCCGCCATTATTTGAGTACCTGGCCACTAATTCATTTTTCGCTTCCCCTGCCTGCTGAGTAAGGAGAAATGTATTGGGTGCAATTTGTTTCCCTTCAATTTTTAAGATATCAGACAAATTGAAATGCAAATTACCATTACGATCATCCAAAAAATACCTTATAGTGGAAAGTGAATACATCTTGCCTATGGCTTTTTTGATGGTTCTAGCAGAATAATAGAATCCTGAAATTGGTTTTACATCCTCGCGGCTATCTTCAGATGCCATTTGACCCAATTGGCCAAATACCATTGGAGGTAATCCATAAGTGTAAGTGGTCTCACTCGCTTGATTAGCCATAAGGATAAAACCCACGCCAGAGATAGGATCTATTAATAGGTATGCGGAGTTCATAATAGTATTTCCACCATGCCCTAAGGCTTGCACATTATACTCATGTGACCAAAAACCATGGTTATTATAATCTATATCTGTTCCCGGAAAACTTAGGGTTGGCGAGAACATTTCGGTATGAGTTTCACTCTTCTTGAACAATTGTCCTGATCCCACGCTATTAGGAATAAGTGCCTTCGCGAATGTCATGAAGTCATCAAGTGTTCCCGTAGTAGAACCTGCAGGATATATATTTAAATTGAAAAGCCCATCCCCAATGGGAGATAAGTTGGAGGTATACCCTTCATTCTCAAGAATTTTTGCTTTTACCCATGGTTTATCGATATATAGGGGTGATAATGAAGTGTGTTCTATGCCTAAAGGTTTAAAAATATTATCCTGTACATATTGATAGAATGGCTGTCCGCTAATTCTCTCAACAATATACCCAGCAAGTGCTACACCCCAATTGGAATATGCACAAACTTTACCTGGTTCATTTACTTGTCGAGGTTCGATTGTCTTTAACGCGTCTTTCAAAGATAAGACACTATCAGGATTTGGTGCACACATTTGGAAGATAGCGTCTTCCCAGCCAGCATTATGATTCATAAGGTTTTTCATTGTAATTGGCTCATCGTATTTAAGCTTAGTAAGAAAGCCCTTAGGCAGATACTCTTTAATATCCTCATCTAGATTGATTTTTCCCTGTTCATAAAGCTGCATGGTGCTCACCCATACCAGTAACTTTGATACCGAGCCCCACTCGTATACAGTTTCGTCATTAACAGCTAATTGGTTTTTGATATTTGCATAGCCGTACGCAGTTTTATATAATGTTTCCTGCCCTCGAAAAACAGCAATTGACACTCCTGCGGTTGTATCCTTATGCTCTTCTATGTATGAATCGATCATTTCTCCTATCTGAGAATCAGGAACACCAGATGGCAAAGTTGACTCCATGGCAAAAGCCCCGGTAGTAAAAATAGAAAAGCAAATACCTACAATAAGAAAAACTGAAATTAAACGGTACTTCATGTAATAGTTTACCTCCAAATATTATAGTTATGATGTTTAGTTATTATGTATCAGATTTTTAGACCGCACTTAATAACAATAAATGTAATCGTACATCAACACTAATAATAAATATAAATGGTAATGATTAGAGCACTCTTAACGAAGCATTAAAATTATACATAATCGGCATTAAAACTACTTTATTATGTAAAAACAGGATATATCTCACGTGGTATGCAGGTGACTATAATGATTTAGAATAGCTGTCAATATTTTTAATTATTTTATAATATAAAAAGTAAAGGTATTGTCTTTGTTTAAGACAATACCTTTACTATAATTAGTTCTTTTACTTTCTCGGATTTTTAACCTGTGCTTGTGCCGCTGCAAGACGCGCAATTGGTACGCGGAATGGCGAGCAGGATACATAGTTCAATCCTACATTGTGGCAAAATTCAACTGATGAAGGATCTCCACCATGCTCACCACAGATACCTAATTTAATATCAGGGCGAGTCTTCTTACCTAATTGAGCTGCCATTTCAACCAATTTTCCAACGCCAGTTTGGTCAAGCCTAGCAAATGGGTCTGATTCATAGATTTTCTTTGTGTAGTAATCTTCTAAGAAATTACCAGCATCGTCACGAGAAAATCCGAATGTCATTTGAGTTAAATCATTAGTACCAAATGAGAAGAACTCTGCTTCTTTTGCAATTTCATCGGCAGTTAAAGCAGCTCTTGGAATCTCAAGCATGGTTCCAACCAGGTATTTAAGATCAACTCCGGCATTTTTGATTATTTCATCGGCTGTTTTTACGACAATATCCTTAACATATTTTAATTCTTTAATATCGCCTACAAGAGGAATCATAATTTCAGGAATAACTGTCATGCCTTCCTTATTGACATTGATAGCAGCCTCAATTACAGCTCTAGTTTGCATTTCTGCAATTTCAGGATAAGATACTGCCAAACGGCATCCACGGTGCCCCATCATTGGGTTAAACTCGTGTAATCCCTCTACAATAGCCTTAAGCTCATCGTAGCTCATGCCCATATCATCAGCAAGAGTTTTAATGTCAGCATCAGCCTGTGGTAAGAATTCATGTAGTGGTGGATCTAAATAGCGAATTGTTACCGGGAGGCCTTTCATTTCACGGAATAGACCTTCGAAGTCCTCTCTTTGTATTGGAAGTAATTTATCAAGGGCCTTTCTTCTTTGCTCCTCGGTGCGGGAAACAATCATTTCGCGCATTGTCTTAATTCTCTCACCTTCAAAGAACATATGCTCTGTGCGGCAAAGTCCTATGCCCTCTGCACCAAAGCTAAAGGCTTGTGCGGCATCTTTAGGTGAATCAGCATTAGTTCTGACCTTCATTACGCGAATCTCATCTGCCCAATCCATAAACTTACCAAAATCACCGGTAAGCTCTGTAGCAACTGTAGGCAATTGACCTGCATAAACATTACCTGTAGAACCATCAAGAGAAATCCAGTCGCCTTCTTTATAGACATTTCCGTCTACATCTGTAAATTTCTTTCCTGCTTCATCTATTCTTAGTTCACCACAACCAGCTACACAGCATCTTCCCATTCCGCGAGCAACAACTGCTGCGTGGGATGTCATACCGCCACGAGCGGTAAGGAAGCCCTGTGAAACATGCATACCCTCTATATCCTCTGGGGAGGTTTCAACACGCACAAGCACTATCATTTTCTCGCCGTTATTAAAAGCAACTGCAGCATCTTCAGCAGTAAAGAAAATCTTACCTGTTGCAGCACCTGGCGAAGCAGGAAGACCTTTTGCAATAGGTTTTGCAGCTTTTAAAGACTTCTCTTCAAAATTAGGATGAAGTAATGAGTCAAGTTGCTTTGGTTCAACCTTCATTATTGCTTGTTCCTTAGTGAGCATTCCTTCGTTTACCAAGTCAACAGCAATCTTTAATGCTGATTGTGCAGTACGTTTACCATTTCTGGTTTGAAGCATGAATAACTTACCGCGTTCAAT
>CAYMAE010000026.1:30098-31155 GCA_964388375.1 uncultured Ruminiclostridium sp. | reverse complement strand
AGTATTTTTTACATCAATAAGTGAAATATTAAAGGTTGCAGGATAATGAAAAGCAAAATCAATTATAACCAACGAAAGGTACTACTATATGGAAAAGAAAAACTTGAACCACTATAAGCATTTATTAGATCATCACAAGGAAAGTCACGAAGACGTCATAGATGACATGGAAACCCTTACCCTTGGCGATAATGATAACCATGAATCCAGTGAGCTTTCTAACTATGACAATCACCCGGCAGAAATAGCAAGTGAGCTATTTGATGTGGAACATCAGATGGGGCTAAAAAGTCAGCAGGAGCATGAGATCAAAGATATAGATCACGCAATAAATAAAATCAAAGATGGAACCTATGGTGCTTGTGAGAGCTGTGGCAAAGAAATTGATTCCAAGAGACTAGAGCTATTGCCACAGGCTAGACTTTGTATTGAATGCGCAAAAGAATCGGATAGCTTTATGAGCGAATTAAAGAGAGACGAAAAGACCCGCCGCCCATCTGAAGAGCAGGTGATGGATCCAGCGGCTATTAACGACACTACAAAAGGAGAACAGTTCCATGATCTTATGGAATACGGTTCTGCAGACTCCCACCAGGATCGTGGAGGAGAAATTGTTCAATAACTTTTCGGGCCTATTCTCTACTATCTAGTAACCCCAATAGCTCCCCATACCCCGCCTTCTCCATCTCAGCTTTAGGTATAAATCTGAGTGATGCACTATTAATGCAATAGCGTAGTCCACCTAAATTCTTTGGTCCATCATTAAATACATGCCCTAAATGCACATCACCATGTTTGCTTCGCACCTCAGTTCGTATCCTACCGTAGCTGGTATCGGTTAGCTCCTTAATTAAGTCAGGTGTGATGGGTTTTGAAAAGCTAGGCCAGCCACAGCCTGATTCAAATTTATCTGTCGATAAAAATAGCGGCTGCCCTGTAGTAATATCTACATAGATGCCCTCTTCGAATTTATCAAAGTATTCATTTTTGAAAGGTGGCTCAGTTGCATTGTTTTGGGTTACATCGTATTGCATATCATTAAGCAATTTCTTCAATT
>CAYMAE010000026.1:26572-29998 GCA_964388375.1 uncultured Ruminiclostridium sp. | reverse complement strand
TCTAGCCCTATATGTTAATGGAGGTAGTATTATGTTCAAGAAACTTATTGCGATTTTACTCATGCTTGTAGTGTTTGTTTCATTCCTATGGTTCGTAAATCCATTTGAATCTACAACAAAGGCATCTGCAATTACCTTTAAAAGCGGATTTTCAATTATCCCTGAAAAGGAGGATGCTTCAGGAGTCTTGCTTGATAGCGGCTTTATCCTGAACACTGAATCAGAATATACGCTTGAATCCTTAAAAGGTATTATTTCATTTAGAAGTGGCGAAATGTTTACAATCAGCACTCTATCAGATGATAAAAGTGATAGTGGCAATAGCTTTATGATAAAGACAATTGAGCCGTTAATCCAAAACAGGATATATTTTATTGATTTAAAGACACCTATTGGAGATACAGCGACCTTTGCATTTCAAACCAGAAGGGATTTTGCTGTTCTTGGCAGCCTTCCTGAAAATATGTCCACCTATGTGCCTATAGATACTGGTATTGAACTTTATTTTTCATATCCCGACGTTGAAAATATCGCAGATCACTTTGAGATTTCCCCTAAGGCAGAAGGACGTTTTGAAACCAATGGGTATACTACTGTATTTATCCCAAAGGAGCTTAAGGCTGGAACCCTTTACACGGTGACAATTAAGGAAGGTCTTAAAGCTGCTAGCGGAGCTGTTACATTAGCTGATGACTATAGCTTTTCCTTTGAAACCTCTGCTGATGAAAAAAGCACTGCCGACCCTTATAAAGGAAGCCTTCATTTAAATAGCAGCTGGATTGAATTCGGAACAACTGAGACTCCAATTATTCCATTTAATTTATACATGCGAGACAAAATAAATTCTGCAGATGTTAATGTTAACCTTTATAGATTTGACACTCTTGATGATTTTATTAAAGCTATAAGAAAAATGGAAGAGGCCCCATACTGGGCTGCTTTTGCCTCTACTAAAAACAAAATTGATTCCTCAGAACTTGAAAAAGTTATGGACTTTAAACAGACCTTTGATCTTACAAAATATCAGCAAAAATATATGACGTTCCCAGAAATCCTTGACCATGGTTATTATTTGATGGAATTGTCCTGTGGAGAGCTTCTAAGCCAAGCCTTTATGCAGATATCAGATATAGCCACGTATGCGATGAGCGACGAAAATTCAACACTCTTCTGGCTAAACGATATAAAAGCAAAAGCTCCTGTTAAGGCTGCTGAAATATTTGACTATGAACTTAGCAAAGGCTTTATTACCGACAGCTCAGGGCTTGCAAAGCTTCCTAGTTCGGTTAAAAACGAAGACGATAATAGCTATGCGCTTCAGCTGTTTAGAGTAACCACTACTGATGGAAAGGTAAGCCTTATAAACAACGGTTACACTAATGGCTATTACAACGGAAACAATACAGGCCTTAACTGGCAGTATGTTCAAACAGACAGAACCCTTTATAAACCAGATGATACAGTGGAATTTTGGGGTTTTACAAAGAGCCGAGTTGATGGTTCATCCCCTAATACTGTCACAGTAGAGCTTGCAAGAGGTGGCTATTATTTTCCTATGCGCTCAACTATCATGGGATACTTTTTTCCATCTATATCAAACGCAATCGAAACCTTAACTCTTAAGGCCGAAGATGGATTCTACGACGGATCAATAAAGCTTCCCGATCTTGAACCAGGCTCCTATAGTATCACCATAAAAGATGGTGATAAAATCCTATCTAATACCTACCTTAATATAGAAAACTATATTAAGCCTCAATATAAGCTTGAAATCACATCTGACAAGGATGCTGTTTTTGTTGATGAAGAAATTACCTTCACCGTTAAAGCAAGCTTTTTTGATGGAACTCCTGTTTCCAATGTGCCTTTAAGATACTATATATATGACTATTCCGGTAATAGGCAAGGCAAGGACGTTACAGGAAAAGATGGCATGTTAACAATTAAGCATACTCCCAAATATCAAAATAATATGCAGGGTGTAACCTATTCTAATATCAATGTAAGCGCCGAATTCCCTGAGACAGGTGAAATTCACGAATACTATTCTTATAAAACTTTTGCAAACGATATTACTATGTCGTCCAAAACTGAAACGAAAGATGGTAAGGCGGTTATAGACTTTACGGTAAATAATGTTGATTTAACTACCCTAAACGATGACGATCTTGATAACGACAATTATGTAGGCACTCCTGTCTCGGGTAAAAAACTTGATATAAGCCTTACTCATATCACATGGGAGAAGATAGAAACTGGAGATGAGTATGATCCTATAAACAAGGTTGTAAGAAAGACGTATAAATATAGAGAAAAGAAGACCACTGTAGATACTGCTGTGATAACGACTTCGGAGGATGGCACAGCCCAATATACGTATAATATAGATCCTGATATTGATGGATATTATTTAGCAAATATCAAGACTGAAGATAGCAAAAATCGAGCCTATAAATACAATGTTCATATTTCAAAAAATGATGTTAATTTTGGTTCTCCTCGTAATTATGAATACTATAGTCTGAAACCAGACAAGAAGAACTACAAAGATGGAGAAACCGTTAATGTTCAAGTTTATAAAAATGATGAAGAAGCTTTAGAGAACATGACTTCTCTATTTGTGGAGGCAAGAAACGGAATACAGAATTATCAAGTAAAGAATCAGCCAAATCATAGTATGGTTTTCCCACAAGGCTATGCTCCCAACTACTATATAAGCGGCATTGTATTTACTGGAAGCGCTTATATATCTACAACAGCTACAATCATCTATGATTTTGACGAAAAAAATATTAATCTTGATATTACCACTGATAAAGACTCCTACAAGCCTGGCGAGAATATGACTATCAAAATCGAGGCTACTGATATAGGCGGGCAGCCTGTTTCAGGCAAGGTTAATATTTCCATGGTTGATGAAGCACTCTTAAAACTTTCAGGACAGTATATCAATCCTCTTAATCAGCTGTATAGTTGGATTGGAAGTGGAATTATTGAATCGGGTACCAATCGTGATCTCAGAACTGCCGGCTTAACTGATCTAGTTCGAGGAATGGGAAAAGACGATGCGGTTTTAGAATCTGCTAATCAGACACCTTCGCCTTCTGCTGCACCAACCCCAGCCCCTGATAAAGGAAATGGAAGCGTTGATGTTCGATCCGATTTTAAGGACACCGCCCTTTTCAAAACTATAGTTTTAAACTCTGAGGGCCTTTGTGAATATACATTTAAGCTTCCTGATAATATTACATCTTTCAGCCTTGCAGCTGCTGCAATATCTAACGATTTGCATGCTGGATCTGAAATTCAATCAACTAAGGTATCAATGCCCTTCTTTATAAATGATGCTCTTAGCCTTGATTACCTTGTAGGCGATAAACCATATGTTGGTCTAACCGCCTATGGAGACAGTCTTGACGTTGATGA
>CAYMAE010000026.1:18946-26472 GCA_964388375.1 uncultured Ruminiclostridium sp. | reverse complement strand
GCGATAAACCATATGTTGGTCTAACCGCCTATGGAGACAGTCTTGACGTTGATGAGAAAGTGAAATTTGAGCTTACAATAAAAGAGCTTCCAAATTACAAGAAAACTGCCAACGCTAAAGCGTTCGAAAGGGTTAATCTGCCTCTTCCAACACTGACCGAAGGTACCTTCAATGTGGTTATGTCCGCCGAAAGTACATCTGGTAAAAAGGATGCCTTAATGCGTACCATAACCGTTTATCCTTCATATAGAACTATTGAAATGTCTCAGATGAATACTGTTAGCGCAGGAATGAAGCTATCAGGTGGCAAAAACGGTCTTACTACACTAGTCTTTAGCGATAAACAAAAGTCCAGCTTGATTAACTCTCTTCATTATCTTTCATGGGATTATGGAAAGCGCTTGGATCAAAAGCTAGTATCGAATCATGCAAGGACTCTTTTACAAGAGCTAATAAAGAATGACCAATACTATATTGACCAAATCAAAATTGATCCTAACGAATATAAAAATCCTGAGGGTGGATACGGCATTCTCCCATACGCTCAAAGCGACATAAACTTTACAGCGCTAATAACACCATTGCTAAAGGATGTTATGGAAACCTCTGCGTTAAAGCTATATCTATATGATGCTGTAATGTCAGAAAACGATATCCAGGCAGCTGCACTCTTTGCCCTAGCAGAGTTAGGAGAGCCTGTGCTACTTGACCTTAAGAGAGCAGCACAGATAGAAAATCTCTCTTTAGAAGAATACATCTACCTTGGAATGGGCTTCGAGGCGATTGGAGACATAGCTAAGGCAACAGAGATCTATCAGAAGAAAGTTGCCCCTGAGCTTGAGAAGAAGGATCCTTATGTTAGAGTAAAGGTTAGTAGGAATGATACCGATGCAAGCTACAAACAAACCGCATTGGTGGCCCTATTTGCGGCAAGAATTAATAATCCTGATGCTCCACTATTATTTAACTATGTTGAGAATAACTATTCTAAAACAGAGTATATTGGTGTAGAAAAGATACTTTATCTTTCTGAGGTTGCTGAAAATCTTGATCCTACAGATGCCTCAATTGAATATAGTTTTGCTGGGAAGAATTATAAAATAGATCTTTCAGATGGACATAGTGATCTAATAAAGGTTCCTTCTACAAAAATTAAAGATTTGAAGATTACTAAGGTAAAAGGAGATGTTTCAGTATTGTCTCTATTTACTGGCTCCTATACTGAAAATGCAGAGAATGACCCCGGACTTACACTATCTCGTAAATACTATGATGCTACTACAGGCCAAGAAAAAACTACCTTCAAGGCCAATGACATAGTTAAGGTTGTTATAACCTACACTCTTGATAAGACAGCTATTGATAATACCTATGAAATTAGCGACTACGCCCCGGCTGGTCTGAAGCCTCTGGATAACCCTTGGAATTATGGAGTTAGAGATCTAATAGGCTGCTGGTATCGTCAGTTTGACCAACAAAAAGTAACCTTTGTGGTTGGTAAATATGATAAGGAAAATCCTCCCAGGTCTTTGGTTTACTATGCAAGAGTTGCAAGTCCTGGCGAATATACAGCTGAGGGCACAGTAGCACAAGGCTCTATTGTAAAATCAAGCATTGTGACTATTGATAATACTAAAATTACAATCGAGCCATAACACAGGGGGCTGTTTTTCCGGAACGCTAGATTGTTGCAGGCAACAGCCACTGAAATTATAGAATTTAATAAATCAGGAAAACAAATTCCAAGGAAAACTACTCGGTGGAGAGGATGTGAATAGCATCCTCTCCTTTGTTGTTGGATGTTCTATTTCTATCTTATTAGACCATAGCGCAAAGCCATGGCGGAGCAAAGGAAGCATCTCTCCAGTTCCAGCTTTGCTTCCATATTTACTATCCCCAACTAAAGGGGTTCCATTCTGCGACATTTGAACTCGAATCTGATGGCTTCTGCCGGTAATAAGATTAATCTTGACAAGACTTAGTCCCTGACACTGTGCTAAAACCTCATACTCCAGCACAGCCTTTTTTGCGTCAGGTGTCTCCGATTCTACAACACTAACGATATTATTTTTACGGTCTTTTATAAGATAGTCGGTTAAACTGCCCTTTAATGGTTCAGGAACACCTTGTACCACGCAGAGATATATCTTCCCCATTTCACGATTGCGAATTTGTTCTGAAAGCCTTGAGGCAGCTTTAGAGGTCTTTGCAAATACCATAGCTCCCCCTACAGGCCTATCTAATCTGTGAACAAGCCCAAGAAATACATTCCCAGGTTTACTATAACGAACCTTCAAATCCTGCTTTAAATATGTTAATAAATCCAAAGCCCCGCTGATATCAGCCTGTACAGGCATATCGGGGGGCTTTACCACAACAAGTAAATGATTATCCTCATAAAGAATTTTAATATCCACAATCCCATAGTCCTTTATATAATTTATGAGGTAATTATACCATAAATAATAGTGGTGACGACAAATTCACTCTTGTTTACATTGTTGGCCTAAAACAAGTCACTAAGCAATTTAGATATACGCATTTTCGAGTCTTCTACAATTTCTACAATACGAAATTTTACTGTAATTTGGCCATTGTTTTTTTCGTTAATCCCTGTTATAAGCTTATAGTTTTCATAGCTCAACCCATCTTTTAATTGCCCCATTGCCTCTTCATCAAGCTTTAAGCTGCTAGCATCGGCCACACATAAAGGAGGAAACATAATACACCACCAGTTATTGCCATTTGCCTCACCAACCTCTACTCTTACGGCCTCATAGTTTCCAGCTGGTAGCGTTAAACCGTCATACTCTTTGGTAGGAAAAGAATAGATTCCATAATTAGCGCTTACCATATTATTCGATCCATTCTCCCTTAATACAGCTGAGGCAATTTGCTTGATCTCAGATAAGCTGTTCTTTAGGTATTTTGCTGCCTCCTCTTTTGTAGCACCATTAGGATACTTCTTAGCAACATACTCCAAAATTGCGTCCCTAATCTTAAGTTTCACCTCTTGGTCAGCATCTGAATTGCTATTTGCTACAATATGAAGTCTTACAACACTATCAGCAATCTGATTTTGCGTTACCGTCCCGTATATAACACAAACTATTAGCATTAAAGCTAATCCAATTGCCAATCCCCGTACTATTTTAGATCCACGTACAACCTTGTCAAAAGTTCTACGAGTACCTTTTTCCTTTATAATAGTAGAAATATCTTTATTATTCATTAAAAATCACCCACCTAATAAGTCCTAATTCAATTATTCTCAAAAATTAATTATTTAATTCACATTCACAAATTTCCCATGGAACATTGTGATAAAATAATAATAGAATTATTAAAAATTCCGATATATACAATAGAGAAGGAGTAGGCCAATGAATATACCTAATGTAAAAGCATTAATGCAGCAAAAAATTGCTGATATTCAGAGCAGGTTACCTGTAAAAATGAATATTGGATCATCGTCTAATGAGACTGATTTTGCTACGGCCTTAAATGAGGCTACAGCTTCTAATGCTGCTTTGTTAGAGGCCGCATTAAACTCAGATAATTCAACCGCACCTGTTATTGACTTAGGCCTTATTACTGGTAATAGTTCATCTTCTACAAAATATCCATTGGTTTCAGGCTCCTATGAGTCAGTTTATACTCGTCTTTCACAAACACAGATACAGGAATTAATGCCTAGAATCGATGCTGCAATTGAGGCGTCTGCCAAGCAATACGGACTTAATCCTAAGCTAGTTAGAGCAGTTATTAAAGAAGAATCAGGGTTCCAGCCTTTTGCCCTCTCTACCTCAGGAGCCATGGGATTAATGCAGCTCATGCCCGGAACAGCACAAGGCTTAGGAGTCACCGACACATATAATATTGAACAGAATATTTTTGGAGGCAGCAAATACCTATCTTATCAACTTAAAGAATTTGACGGGAATACTGAACTTGCCTTAGCAGCATATAACGCTGGTCCTAATGCTGTAAAAAAATATGATGGCATCCCACCATATGATCAAACTCAAAAATATGTTAAAAAAGTCTTAAATTCCTATGAAATGTATAAGGCAATGGGGGATAACTAAGAATCTTATCCACAGTATCCACAGGGTTATCCACATCTTAATCGGGCAATATAAGCTACTTTTATGAATATTTCCACAGAAAAAACGGCCATGTGGATAAATAAATCCACATGATTTTCGTTCCAAACTAGCCTATTATTTACACTTCGGTGCGTTTTATATACAGTTTTTTCCATGATTTTTTAAGAGCTTCGAACACAAAAAAGCGAAGCATTTATCACAATTATATGATATATACTCCGCCCTCTATTACTATTTTCCTAAGCCTGGCTAGTTAAATAGATGAATTATAGATTTCTGATTTCAAATGCCCTTCCCCTATACGCAGTGATGGAACTGCATTCAAAGTAAGATCTGTAAACTCATTTTTCAAATATGAATAATATCCTGCAGAAGCAACCATTGCAGCGTTGTCTGTGCACATGACCATGGTAGGATAAAGAGCTGTAAATCCAGCCTCTTTAGATTTCTTTTCCATAGAAGCTCTTAGCTGCGAATTGGCGGCAACGCCCCCGGCTAAGCATATCGTCTTAACGTCAGTTTGCTTGGCGGCTTTTAGTGTATGATCTATTAATACATCAACAACTGCCTGTTGAAATGATGCACAAACATCAAGAATATTAATTTCCTCGCCTTTTTGGTCAGCCTGATGTACATAATTAATAACAGCAGTTTTCAGTCCTGAAAAAGAAAAATCATATGTATTATCATGAAAATTAACTCTTGGAAAGTGAATGGCCTCAGGATTTCCTAGTTTGGCTTGTTTATCGATTGCGGGGCCACCTGGATATCCTAAGCCCAATACTCGTGAAATCTTATCAAAAGCCTCACCAGCTGCATCATCTCTTGTCATTCCGAGAATCTCAAATTCAAGATAGTCCTTAACATGCACTATATGGCTATGACCGCCCGAAACAACCAAGCAAACATAGGGTGGCTCTAAATCAGGGTGATTTATATAATTAGCTGCAATATGCCCCTCAATATGATGAACCTTTATAAGGGGCTTATCTGTGGCAGCTGCAATTGCTTTAGCTGCTGTAACGCCTATTAATAGTGCACCCACAAGTCCGGGCCCATATGTTACAGCTATAGCATCAACGCCCTCAAGTGTAACATTTGCTTCCTTTAAAGCCGAATCAATAACAGGCAAAATAAGCTCAACATGCTTTCTTGATGCGATTTCAGGCACCACTCCGCCATATTCAGCGTGTAGGTCTATTTGTGATGCAATAATATTTGATAGCACTTTTCGGCCATTAACGACAACCGATGCTGCCGTCTCATCACAACTTGATTCTATTCCAAGTATGATAATATCTTTATCCTTCATCTTTTTCACCAATTTCTATAAGAGTATGAGGTAGCATCAATCTAGTACCCTACACTACCTGATCATGAGAAACCGTGTGCAATTTCTCCATTGTAATTAATCTGCAAAACAATCATCAGCACCATTACTCCGGTAAGAAAGCTTTCTCAACGTAACTGTTTGGAGCATTCCAGAATATCCACTCGTCGTAGCCTGCATCAGTCACAGCCTTAATCTGAGCTCTGTATTCTTCTACTCCATATTCAATCCCATAGCCTTTCGGCAGAGATTTTAGGGTAAAGCCCTGAATATATGATCTTACATTAAGGTTATAGCCTTCCTTTTTATCTATACGATTTTTACCTACCAAAAGAGTATTATATACAACTTCATAAGGCTTTAGGTCAGGATGAGTAAATTTAATACCATTAATAGTTTGGCCTACACCATTGGTCATTGCTCCTGAGCCTTTTGGGGCAGCGTTAGCAAAGTGGGAAGGGTAAATCATAGGACAGATGTAGTCGAGACTATTTCCTATGGTTTCAAGGGTTTGACCTATTTCGCCATAATCCTTCGAGGATATTAGAGGCATTCCAAAAATATCGGCTGATAAAATAGTATCCGGTGGTAGATTTATTCTCATATATCGAATAAAGTTTTCAACGGCTCCTGATCTAGTTTGTCCTTCTATAAAATCCATTTTGTAAGTATACAAGCTTGTTTCAGGGAAACGGATATAGTCAAATTGTATTTCGTCAAATCCAAATTGAACTGCCTCCTGGGCTATACTCAAAATATAGTCCCATGACGCCTTTTTTGTAGGATCAAGCCACTTAGTACCTTGATTCCATACCTCACCGTTTGCAGTCTTAATAGCTAAATCAGGATTATGCTTTGTCATAGTAGAGTCCTTAAATGTAACCATACGGGCAATAACCATGATATCGTTATCGTGTAGCTTTTTTGTTACGGTTCTAATGTCAAAATCAGAATCTGCATTAGCTGCATTAATAACATCAATATCAGAATCATACATGATCAATCCTGAATCATTTTTTATATCAATTACAAAAGCGTTTATTTCCGTACTATTAGCCAATTCAATATAGTGGTCAAGATTACTGCTATTTCTTATCGAGCCTGCCTTAAGATATAACGCCTTAACAGGCTTACCAAGAGAACGAGTGCTACGGCTATCGTGATCTATCTCAGGATAAGGAGTAATCCCGTTTACTGGAGTAGGCTCTGGAACCGGAGTCGGTGTCGGTTCTGGGGTTAGGGTTGGTGTGGGAGTTGGTTCTGGAGTGGGCTCCACTGTAGGTGAATTCTGAGTTGGCTCAATAGTAGCCGTTTGAGTTGGGTTACTAGTACTATCAGGTGGTGTATTGTTATTAAACTTTTTGATTAATGCAAATATCACCAGTATAATCGCTAAAGATAATAAAGCTGCGACAACTATCAGAAAGTTTTTCCTTCTCATTTTCCTCGATGTATTTCTCATTAGTGTTTTCTCCTTCATACATAAATATGGTATATGGATATACCTTGTTAAGGCTTACATTAACAAGAGTAATTATACCACATTAGAAGTTAACTTTTAATCTTTGGTTTAGAAATAACGGCCATAATATAACCAAATGTTATAGCCGCTGTAATTCCTGCAGCTCCAGCCTTCACTCCTCCAGTGAAAACCCCTAGTAGACCGGATTCATCTACCTCCTTGATAACCCCTTTTGCAAGAGTGTTACCAAACCCCGTTAGAGGGACTGTAGCTCCCGCTCCTCCCCAATCTATAAGGGGTTGATATAGGTTAAACAATCCCAAAAATACACCCACTACCACAAATATAACCATTATTCTGGCTGGAGTTATCTTGGTAAGATCTATAAGCAGCTGCCCAATTACACATATACAACCACCTAATAAAAATGCTTTCAATATAGCAACCATGGCCTTACCTCCGTCTATGCTTCCTACGCTCACGCTTCTACGTTCGCATTTACTCTTATCTATTCACGCTTTTACGTATTCGTTCACGATTCTAATATCATATTTGCAATTATCTATTCACGCTTTTACGTTCACGCTTCTACTAACACTGCATGAGCTACGCCCGGTATTGTCTC
>CAYMAE010000026.1:12679-18846 GCA_964388375.1 uncultured Ruminiclostridium sp. | reverse complement strand
GCTTTTACGTTCACGCTTCTACTAACACTGCATGAGCTACGCCCGGTATTGTCTCACCCTGTTGTATCCTCGTAGGGCTGAGTAAAGCGCCTGTTGCAACAAAGAGAACTCTTTTAATAATTCCTTTACTAAATTGGTCCAATATATATGTCGAAAAAACTGAAGCACTACATCCGCAACCGCTTCCTCCACAAACAACGCCCTGTTCTTCTAAATTGAAAATAAGCGTCCCACAATCACTAAGTTTATCCTTAGGATCTATTTTGTTCTTTATAAGAAGCTCTCTTAGCATTGTAGTCCCAAAGCTTCCAAGGTCACCTGTCAAAATGACATCTATATCATCAACTGTTCTTCCTGTATCGTTAAGATGACTCATTATAGTATCACATGCGGCAGGCGACATGGCCGCTCCCATATTATTTGAATCCTTGATTCCCTCGTCGATTATTTTGCCGGGCGTAACACATGTAATTCTCGGTCCTTGGCCTTCCTTACCTAATAGCACGGCACCTGCACCTGTTACAGTCCATTGAGCAGTTGGCGTTCTTTGAGAGCCAAATTCTAGTGGGAATCTATATTGCCTTTCTGCAGAACAAAAATGGCTTGATGCAGCACATACAGCATATTCAACTCCTCCGCCATCAATTAGCATTGATGCTATAGCCATTGACTCACTCATTGTTGAGCATGCTCCATACAGGCCAAGATAAGGAATATCTACGTCTCTAAAGGCATAGCTTGCAGCAGTGCACTGGTTAAGAAGATCCCCAGAAAGTATTAAATCTATATCAGTTGATGCCTTACCGCTTTTTTCTAATACCTTGATAAATGTATCCCTTAAGATGCGTGATTCAGCAGCTTCGAACGTTTTTTCTCCTGCATATTCATCATCTATAATATCATCGAAATACCTTGCTAGAGGACCGTCCCCCTCTTTCTTTCCTACAATTGCAGCTCCACTTAGAATGATAGGTTGTTTATCAAGTACTACGGTCTGATTGCCAAGCCGTTTTGCCACTACATCACCTGCTTCCAAATAAAATAAACTAGGCCTGCTATTACTGAGGCAAATATTCCATATACTAAAACCGGCCCTGCAATGAGGAACATCTTAGCGCCCAATCCCATTACATAGCCTTCTTTTTTATACTCCATAGCAGGTGCGACGATAGAATTTGAAAACCCCGTTATAGGAACTGATGCGCCCGCCCCACCGAATGTTGCAATATCATCATATACATTAATTCCTGTTAGGAAGGCACCTAAAAAAATCATTATTATGCTTGTTGCCGATGTCCTGGTTTGCGTATCTGCCCCGAAATTTTCAAATATCAACATAACTATTTGGCCCACTGAACAAATTGCACCACCTGTAATAAACGCAGCAAATAAATCTTTGACAATATGGGAGCCTGGGGATTTTTCTTTTACCATGTCTTGATATTCATGTTTAGTAATTGGCTTTTTCAATATCGCAGCCTCCATCTTTAATGAATTTTATAGTTACTCCGTCACATCTTTTCGCATGGCATCAGTTAGTAAATGCCCGAATTTTTGACTTTCAGTTATCAAACTGCCCTTCTCTTGGTACCTAAATACATATGTGCCTTTGGAAGTCCCGTTTTTTTGGCTGGCGTTAAAAATAAAGTATAGCCCAACAACTAAAGCTGCTACTGCCAGTAAAACGATTACAATCACTCGAACTGGTGATTGTCTTCTTCTTATCTTATTTAGATCAATAATTTTATCCATAAAAACACCCCGCATCATGATATATACTCTCTATATGTTTTCATGAGTGCGGGGTTTTTATTCTTTTTTATTATATTGTATGTTTATATCTATAACTGATTTGTTGAAATCTACTGTTGCAAAGCTACCTGAAACAAGTCGAGTAAGCTACTCTCTCATACTTATTGAAGCCTTTTTGCCGTTTCTAATGTCGCGATATCCATAACTATCATGTTTATTTTACCATCTTCTGCGGTGACATGAATATTGCTTCCCTTTTTAATCTTTCCAGATAGATAAAGCTCAGAAAGTTCATCTTCTACATGCCTTTGTATTGTCTTTCTTAGGGGTCTTGCTCCGAATTTAGGATCATAGCCTTTTTCTATCAAAAATTCCTCAGCTTTATTGTCAAATGATATACTCATGCCGTTTTCTTCGATATTTTTAATAACCTGCTTAAGCATTATGGCAAGGATTTGTGCCAATTCACTCTTAGAGAGCTCTTCAAACACTATTATCTCATCAACACGATTTAAAAATTCAGGTCTAAATATTTCTTTTACTGCATCGTTTACCTTTTTCTCAAGAGCTTCATAGCCTTCCTTATTAAACCCAATTCCATGGGCCTTAAGAGTTGTTCCGGCATTTGATGTCATAATTAGTATTGTGTTTTCAAAGCCTACGGTTCTTCCTGTACTGTCAGTTAGACGGCCATCCTCCATGATTTGCAGGAGCATGTTAAATACATCCGGATGAGCTTTTTCAATCTCATCAAGCAAAATAACTGAATAAGGCTTCCTTCTTACCTTTTCGGTAAGCTGACCGCCCTGGTCAAAACCAACATATCCAGGAGGTGCGCCTATGAGCTTGGAAACAGTATGCTTTTCCATGTATTCAGACATATCAAGTCTTATCATTGCTTCCTCATTGCCAAAAAGTTCATGTGCAAGAGTTTTCGCGAGTTCTGTTTTACCAACCCCTGTAGGGCCGACAAAAACAAAGCTTGAAGGTCTCTTTACCTTATTGAGATTTGAGCGAGTCCTTCTTATAGCCCTTGCTAAAGCAGATACTCCCCTATCTTGGCCTATAACTCTATTATGAAGGCGCTCCTCCATCTTTAATAGCTTACTTGCTTCAGTCTCGGTTACTCGCTGTACTGGAATTCCGGTCCAGTTTTCAACCACTTTGGCAATATCCCCACTTGTAACATCTAAAGTTCCCATCTCATTTTCGAGGTAATTTATCTGGTCTTGGATTTTACATTCATCAACCTTATAATCAGCAGCTTTCTTATAATCATCAGCCACTGCTGCATGCTCTTTAAGCTCTTGAACCTTTTTAAGATTGGACTTTAATACTTGTAGCTCAGATGCCCCGGTATTATTAAGGTTCACTCTAGAGCCTGCCTCATCAATAACATCAATAGCTTTATCGGGAAGAAATCTGTCCTGGATATAACGTGATGACATCTTTACGGCATACTCAATTACTTCATCAGAATACCTAACTTGATGGAAGTCCTCATAATACTTTCTTATGCCCTTTAATATCTCTATGCTTTCCTCTACCGAAGGCTCATTTACTATAATGGGCTGGAATCTTCTTTCTAAAGCAGAGTCCTTCTCTATGTGCTTACGATAGTCCTCAAGGGTTGTTGCCCCGATTATCTGGACATCTCCGCGAGCGAGGGCTGGCTTAAGTATATTAGCAGCATTCATAGCACCGCCTTCAGCTTCACCAGCACCCACAATATTATGAACCTCGTCTATAACTAGAATTATGTTCTTCTGTGCCTTTGCTTCATCAATTATGGCCTTCATTCTAGCTTCAAACTGGCCTCTAAACTGTGTCCCAGCCACAATAGCAGCAAGATCCAAAAGATATATTTCTTTACTCAAAAGCTTCGCCGGAACCTGCCTTTCGACTATACGAAGTGCCAATCCCTCAGCAATAGCTGTTTTACCAACTCCAGGCTCGCCCAAAAGTATTGGATTATTCTTAGTTCTACGATTCAATATCTGGACGACACGCTTAATTTCCTTTTCTCTTCCTATAACACAGTCAATTTCTCCTGCCACAGCCTTATCATTAAGATTAATACCATAGGCATTGAGATTTTTTCTTGCTCTTGAAGGATGCTTGGGCTCACTTTTAACCTGTTTATTTGATTGGCTATCAGGATTTTCAGTTTTTTCCTCAGCTCCCGTAGCTTTAGGGCCAAACTTTGTAAAAGCACTATTCAAAAACTTGAGCATGGAGCTTGCATCATCATCAGGTAATGCGTTTTCCTCATCCGAAGAATCTTCAGACTGAGGGATGCTTTGGATTAACTCATCCATATTTACATCTCCAAGCACCTCACTCATCTGGCCACTTAAATTGTCCATATCATCCTGTGTAATACCTGATTGACTTAACATTTGTTGCAAAGGTGCCATTCCTTGATTTTGGGCGCAGGCCATACAGAGAGCCAACGGCACACTTTTTCCATCTATAAAACGATTAACAAAAATAACCGCTACATTTTCCTTACAAATTGAACATTTCATCATAGCTATAAATCATCTCCTTACTATATACTACAATATACGTTTCAGGTTATACCACCATAATCATAACCCAACATTTAATAATCTAATCTATTTAGCCTTTAAGAAGCACCATTATGCTTCACCAAAACGGCCTAACTACATCTTATCTACTTCTTACCAACTTCTTCTTAGTCCTTACTTCTAACCTAACCGCTTGGGTTAATTATACCACAGCATGAGGGCCTTGAACAGATAAAAGTTTGTCCTTCCCTTACCTTTGTTTGTAAAAAAACCCGGCTTGGCCGGGGAAAGTAAATCAGGCAATAGTTCCCATCATTTGGAACTTACGCTATCCGACACTTATTAAATCTTTTTTAATACCGTTATGGTATTTCCTTTGGTATTAAAATTAACATCATCGGATAGAGCTTTAACAATACTGAGACCTCTACCTGATTCATTGAGCATCGGTTCACCTTCGGAAAGACTGTTAGCTTTAAATTTAATTGGTGAATCGAAGCCACATCCTTGATCTTTAACTCTAATTCCAAGGGTCTTGCTTTGTTCTTTAAACCATATATCTAAATGAATTTTCTTATTATTATCACATTCGTTACCATGCTTAATGGCATTTTGCAACAATTCAGATAAAATAATCTTAATATCAAAGCACTGTTCATTCGCTAGTGAGAATTTACCAGAAAGCGTATTAAGAATACCTTTTACTTCTTGGCATACGCCATAAGCATCCGCTATCATATCCTGGCTATATATCCTCTGGTCTTGACTATAATCCACAATCATACCATTAATAACCTCCGTACTAAAAGAACCAAAAAACCAACATAGTTAACCCTACTATAGGTTATATACCCTGTTTACTTTCTTAAAATCATTCTAAATTTTTCTAGCGTCTTTTTTTCTAACCGAGATATGTACATCTGTGAAACACGGAAACGATTTGCTATTTCCTTTTGTGTTTTAGTTTCGAAGAATCGTAATCTAATGAATTCCCTTTCGTGTTCATTAAATTTCTTCATGGCCTTCTCAAGAAAGTCATGGTTGTTGATTTTTTCAAATGTTCTATCCTCTTCACCAACAGTTTCATAAAGCTCTAAATTATCTTCTTCAAACACATTCTGGTCAAAGGATTGCATATTATAAACATTCCAGGATTCAATGATTTCAAGAATTGTTTCTTCTTTCATCTTAAGATATTCGGCTATTTCATCGACTCGAGCAGCTCTTTTATTCTGCTGCATCAAGTATTCCCTTGCTTGGTTTACCTTTTGATAAACCTCATAAATACGTCTTGGAATACGAATAACAGAGGCTTTATCCCTAAAATATCTCTTTATCTCGCCTACAATGGTAGGTGTAGCAAAGCTGACAAACTTCACATTCTCGTTTGTGTCAAATCTTTCGACGGCATTTATAAGGGCTACACAAGCAACCTGGTAGATGTCCTCATAATCAACACCACGATTAACAAATTTTTTGGTAATGATATCAGCAAGATACATAAACTTTTTGACAATGTGATTGCGTATCTCGACATCCCTACCACTATAATACATTTCGAACAGTTCTTTTTCAGTTAAATCGCCAATTTTTATGGCCTCTGTTTTACTGCACATTTCAAACTGCCTTTCCAATATTTTTAACCATGGTAATCGCTAGATTATCGGCCTCAACCTTAATATCATCCATAAGAGAGCTTATAATGGATAATGCCAATTTATCTTCGTCATCAGAAAACAACTCAGGCAAATTATTATTAAGTATTTTTACTGTAATAGAAAGGCCTTGTTCAGTAGAAGAAAAGTCCATACTTACCCTGTCTGAAGAAGTATGTTTTTCAATTATTTTAGCTAAAACCTCTGAAAGAGCCACCTTTATGTCCTC
>CAYMAE010000026.1:1559-12579 GCA_964388375.1 uncultured Ruminiclostridium sp. | reverse complement strand
TTTAAGGCACCCACAAGGATTCCCAACCCCATACTATCTATGTAAGATAACTCACTGCAATCTAGTATAATGTCACCGTCTACATCTTTAATAGATTCTGATATACTTTCCTTAAAGCCCGGAGCAGAATAAATATCAATTTCACCTTTTATTGCAATGACAAAACCCTTGTCGTCATTGCTGTCAGAAATAATCTTAACCACCTAAAATCCCTCCACACTCATTGTTTTGGCATTGCTAACAATATATATCATGCTTCTACATTTCCTTTGGTTTCATGGTCGGGAATAATAATACATCCCTTATGGAGAATGAATCGGTAAGCAACATAATAAGTCTATCTATTCCGATTCCCAGACCTCCTGTAGGTGGAAGACCATGCTCTAGAGCTATTACAAAATCCTCATCCATCATGTTTGCTTCTTCGTCGCCGGCTTCTCTTTTCTTTACCTGAGCTACTAAACGCTCTTTTTGGTCTATAGGATCATTTAATTCCGAGTATGCATTTCCAAACTCACGTCCGGTTATGAAAAGCTCAAAGCGCTCTGTCAATTCAGGTCTATCAGCTTTTCTCTTTGTAAGTGGAGAAATTTCGACCGGATAATCAATTATAAATGTAGGTTGAATTAGTTTATCCTCAACATACTCTTCAAACATAATATTTAATACCTCGCCTTTTGTTAGCGAGCCGTCAATATCCATTCCTTTAGCCTTTGCAGCTTTTATAGCTTCTTCATCTGTAGAAATATCATCAAAGTTAACACTAGAATACTTTAATACGGCCTCAATCATTGTAAGCCTTGACCAAGGTGGGGTTAAATCTATTTTTTGGCCTTGATACTCTATCTGCATGGTACCAAGAACCTCTTCAGCAACTGTTGAAATAAGGTTTTCAGCAAGCTCCATCATACCGTGATAATCGGTATAGGCTTGGTAAAGCTCCATCATAGTAAATTCGGGATTGTGTTTAATAGACATTCCTTCATTTCTAAACATGCGACCTAGCTCATATACTCTTTCTAACCCACCTACTATTAAGCGTTTTAGATAAAGCTCAGGTGCAATACGTAAATACATATCCATGTCCAGCGTATTATGGTGAGTAGTAAAAGGTCTAGCTGTAGCACCCCCTGGAATTGTGTTTAATATTGGAGTTTCAACCTCTAAAAAATCTCTTGAATCTAAGTATTTTCTTATTCCTGCTATAATACGGCTCCTGGTTATGAAAGTTTTCTTCACATCAGGATTAACCATTAAGTCCAGATAACGTTGACGATAGCGAGTATCCGGATCCTTTAGACCATGAAATTTCTCAGGCAGCGGTCTTAGGGATTTAGATAGTAAAGTATAGGTGTCAACATGTATGGAAATCTCGCCCATTCTTGTTTTAAATACATGACCGGTAATACCGATAATATCACCTATATCCAGCTTTTTAAAATTCTCATATTGTTCTTCACCAACATCATTTATTCTTACATAAAGCTGGATTCTTCCGTCTATGTCTTGTATGTCACAAAAGCTTGACTTACCCATTCCTCGTTTACTCATAAGTCTTCCAGCTAACGAAACATTCTTATTTTCAAATTCCTCATAATTGGCGAGTACTTCGCCCGTTTTATGAGATACATCATATGTGACTACATGAAAAGGGTCATTCCCGGACTGTTGAAGCTCAGAAAGCTTGTCGCGTCTTACCTGTAATATCTCATTTATATCCTGTTCGTCTTGCTCATTGTTACTATTGTTGATTATATCTGACATTTCTACCTCCAAGGTCTCTAAAAAGAAACAGTTTACATTATTATGTAAACTGTCATGGTATCAAAGTAATATTATACCTTAAAGTAAAAGCACAAACAAGATTTACTTATATATACTAAGAATCTTGTACTTTATCTTACCCCCAGGTGCATCAATAACAACTTCATCTCCAGCTTTATTGCCTAAAATAGCTTTTCCGACAGGAGATTCATTTGATATTTTGCCGGCAATGGGATTTGCTTCAGCAGATCCGACTATTTGGTAGTCGTAATCCTCTTTTTCTTTTATATTCCGAATCTTAACCTTTGCGCCTAAGTTTACTACCGCTATGTCAACGTCATCCTCGTCTATGATTGAGGCAGCCTTAAGCATATTTTCTAATTCAGAAATACGTTTTTCATTTTGAGCCTGCTCAAGTTTAGCTTCGTCATATTCGGAATTCTCCGAGATGTCGCCAAAGGCTAAGGCCGTCTTTATTCTATCGGCTATTTCTTTTCTATTTTCACCTTTGAGAAATTCTAGCTCTTCCTCTAACTTTTTAAGACCAGCATAAGTGAGAAGGACTTCTTTTTTGCTCATTTTTTTCTCCCCTTTAATGTAATAATTGCCCCAAATGCAAAATTACCTTATATCATTACGATATATTAAAAGTATTATAGAGTAGGACCTTGTGGATGTCAAGAGGCATATCATCGTGCAATAGTTATTCTTGTTCCTAGCCTTGTGGAGGCTTCCACCTCGTTAATATCACAGAAGCATGCATACATGGCTATTACAAATCCTTCTAGCTCTCCCTTTTTCCATGTACCTAATAATTTTTGACCTAGTTTTCTCTTAATTACTTCTGAAAACTCAATATTGATATTGTATATTTTTTCTACCCTTGTATCAATAATCTTCAGTGTTTCAAAATCGATAATAGTACCATTAAACTCCTGAGGTAAAGCGTCAAAGCTGTGGTGATCCTGGGGAAATCTCAACCAAACCCGATTTCTGCCTAATATATCTTTATCATTAGTAATATGAACAGGAATTCCAGTTTCCCAAAAAGCTCTCTCTGCCTCAACAGGCTCTTCCATACCCTCCGGTATTAGTATATTGATAGTCTTTACTTTTGTTATTAACTTTTGTATAGCATGCTCTAAATATCGTGATAACCCCGTGATAAGTATTTCCATATTATTAAAGCGGCCAAGACCCCTGATGCTTTTAAGTAGTTCATAGAAACGATTAATCACTATTCTTTGAGTTACTATTTGAATAAAGCTAAGATCGTTTTGATATAATCCAGATAATTTAGGATGCTCTAAAATAGGCCATGCCGAATTTTCTTCAAATAATCGGTCAATCTTCGCTTTGTTTCTCTTTATCTTGCCTGAATGAAAAAAGTCTTTGATATTGTTGCAAGGAAACAAACACACAACAAAGCTAAGATTCTGTATAGCTGCTACTTTATAGGTTTTGATTGAAAGGGGCTTCCACCATTTTTTTGTAACGGGTAAAAGAAGACCAATATTCATTATGGCTCCCCAAATATTATTCTTCTACAATAATACTTTGGTCGAGCCATAATGATAACAAAAATTTATACTATTTAAATACTCATAATTTTTTATTCTGCAATAGTATGTTTACTTAAGATTAATATTACAATTGCAAAGAGCCTAATTTACATTTATGATTGCACACTATAGTTCGGTGCTTCTTTAGTAATATATATATCGTGTGGATGGCTTTCTTTAAGGCCTGCACTAGTAACTCTGATAAACTTTGCATTATTCATTAGCTCATCAATATTCCTAGTCCCACAATAGCCCATTGAATGTCTAAGTCCCTCAACTAGCTGGAATACTGTCTCGGATAATGGGCCTTTATAAGGCACTCGGCCCTCAACGCCCTCCGGAACAAGCTTAGTTGTGCCCTCTTGGAAGTAACGATCCTTGCTTCCTTTATTCATAGCTGCTAATGAACCCATTCCTCTATATACCTTGAAGCGTCTACCTTGATATATTTCTGATTCACCAGGGCTTTCCTCTGTACCGGCAAGAAGATTGCCTATCATTACTGTGTTTGCACCTGATGCAATAGCCTTAGGAATATCTCCACTGTATTTTACTCCACCGTCTGCAATTATAGGAATATTTAATTTCCTTGCTTCCAAAGAACAATCATGTATTGCAGTAATCTGGGGTACTCCTATTCCGGTAACAACCCTAGTAGTACAAATCGAACCAGGGCCTATTCCAACCTTAACAGCATCTGCACCTGCTTCGGCCAATGCCCTTACTGCCTCTGGTGTTGCAACATTTCCTGCGATGATTTGAAGATTAGGATAAGCTCCTTTAATCTCGGTAACTGCATCAATAATATTCTTAGAATGGCCATGAGCAGAATCAAGCGCAATTATATCTATCTTGGATTTCACCAACGCCTCTACTCTTTCCATCATATTGGTGGTAACACCTACTGCGCCACCTGCAAGAAGTCTTCCGTTTTTATCCTTAGCTGAATTAGGATATTGAATAGTTTTTTCAATATCTTTAATTGTGATAAGACCCTTTAAATATCCTTTTTCATCTACTAGAGGAAGCTTTTCTATTCTATATTTACGTAATGTTTCCTTTGCTTGGGTAAGAGTTGTTCCGACAGGCGCTGTCACAAGATTATCTTTTGTCATTACATCACCAATTTTTTGGCTGTAATCGGTAAGAAATCTTAAGTCACGATTAGTTAATATTCCTACTAAAAGACCATCCTCTGTAATCGGCACTCCTGAAATTTTATATTTTGCCATTAACTTATTGGCATCTTCTATTATATGATCGGGCGAGAGAAAAAAGGGATCTACGATTACTCCATGCTCGGAACGTTTTACCTTATCTACCTCTGTTGCCTGTTGTTCTATAGTCATATTCTTATGAATAATTCCTATTCCGCCCTCTCGAGCAATTGCAATAGCAAGCTGAGATTCAGTAACAGTATCCATGGCTGAACTGAGTAGCGGAATATTAAGTCTGATTTCATTGGTCAGTTGTGTTGAAACGTCAATATCTCTGGGTAGCATATCTGAATACTGTGGCAATAACAGCACATCATCAAATGTCAACCCAATTTTTCCAAACTTATCCTCCATAATCATCCTCCATTTCTAAACTGTTAAACATTGTATTTAAGACAGTTCTCAGATTATATTCTTTCCCAAAATCTTATAATCATTATACTTTATAGGATTGTAAAAATCAATTAAGATTGACTCAAACTTAGATTTGTGATATTGCATAAAAAAAACGGGAAATAACACAAATATTTATTTTATTTCACTAATATGTTATAATAAATTTTAATGCGAAAAGTGGGCATCTTGTATTTTCATCCATCATTTTGTGACTTCTTTTGGACTTCTTTTTGTAACAATGCATATATTTAACTAATATACGACTAATATGTATGACAAAACAGTAGTACAAAACTTTTAGGTGGAATATGGTGGTAATTATGAAAAAGCAAAGAGCCCATATTGATGCGTTACTCGCAGAATGCGACAACAATACAAATAAATACACCGGCAAGGATCTTGAATGCGCAAATGAGGCATTAGAGCTTGCCACCGCTATTGAATATGATTTGGGCGTATATGAAAGCCATTTCAGAATAGCTCGTTTCATGATTGCAAAAGGTAATAACGAAGAGGCAATCCAACATCTAGATATATGCTATTCCATAGCCGTTACGCTCGAGGACAGGGTTCGTATAGCTCGGACAGATAATTCCTTTGGCATTGTATACTATAATCTAGGCGTTACTTCAAAAAGTCTGGAGCATTTACTTCAAGCTCTTGATATTTCTAAGTCTGATAATTATACCGAAATTGAATGTTGGGTTTACAATAATATTTGTAGTATTCTAACTGAACTTGGGGACTATGAGACAGCACTTGGATATCTCTATACGCTTCTAGAGATATCGTCTGGGAGCACTAAGTCAAAATTCCCCGCCTGTCTTGTCTATAGAAATTTTGCTTTTACACTATATAGTATGAATGAGATAACAGAGGCCGAATCATATGCGTTTGATGCATTAGGGGATGCATTGCTGCATGAAAACGTCCAAATCGTTTGCGAAAGCAATTATATTTTAGGAGAAATTCGCGCTAGCCAAAATAAAAATACTGAAGCTAATGATTATTATTTGAAAGCTTTATCAATTGCCGAGCATATCTCAAATGATTACTACATAGCTCTAATCTACAGCAAATTAAGCAAGCTTTACTGTGATATGGGTTCCTACGATACTGCCTTCGACACAGCTTTATATGCATATAATTATGTTATGAAACTTGATTATCCTATTTTAAAAAGAAATATAGCCCTCATTTTGGCTGAAATATGTAGGCTGAAGGATAATACTAAAATGCTTGTTGATTCTCTCATGGCCTATAAGAGTATCACGCAAATGTTAGAAGACGAGAATCTTAAGCGTCAACAAACCTTCACCAAGGCCCAGCTAATGCTCTTTAATCTTCAAAAGGATAATGAGAGGCTAAGAGTTGAAATCGAGCGCGATCCCCTTACAGGTTGCTTAAGTGGACGAACTTTCCCAGACCGTATCACTAAAGCCTTATCAATATACGGGAATAAAGGGGCACTCATCTTTTTAGATGTTGATAATCTTAAACATGTTAATGATACATATGGTCATGATGCCGGAGATGATTTATTAAAAGGATTTGCATCAGATTTATTAAATACGCTTCCAAAAGAGGCTATAAAGATACGCCTTTCTGGCGATGAATTTATTGTGTTTCTGCCTAAAGCTGGGGAAGCTGAATCCAAAGCTAATCTTGATAAGCTCATGACGGAACTTTCACGCCCTCATAAAATAGGAGGCGCACTGCTTCCCATTACAGTAAGTGCCGGTGTTGCACTTTGCCCGGATCACTCGACCGATATAAAAAGGCTTAAAAAGATGGCAGACGAAGCAATGTATTCGGTAAAACAGTCAGAACGCGGAGGATACCGTGTTTACAATATCTCCTAACAATATGTTTTAGCCGTTATATTTGCTCATTGCTATCTCAATAGATGTGCAAAGCATTGTTGCTACCGCAAGAGATACATCCTCTATTGCGGCATTGATTTTTTCTCTTTCTTTATCTGAAAATTTACTTAAGACATAGGCGGCTAAATCCATTCTTTCTGGAGCTTTACCAACACCTATGCGTACTCGAGGGAAATCCTCAGTTTTAATATGGTTTAAAATAGAACGCATTCCATTGTGAGTGCCTGCACTACCTTTGGCCCTTATCCTCAAATATCCTGCATCCAAATCTACATCATCATATATTACAATTAGGTTTTCCGAAGGAATCTTATAATATGATAGTATTTCCCCAATGGCCTCGCCACTATTGTTCATATATGTCTGAGGCTTTACAAGCATAACCTTTTGTCCCTGAATTATACCTTCAGCGACTAGTGATTTATGCTTCATTTTAAAGCTATTTATTCTATAACGTGCTGCAAGATAACTAACAGCATCGAACCCGACATTGTGTCGGGTTCGTTCATACTTTGGGCCCATATTTCCTAGGCCAGCAATAACATACATAAAAAACCTCTTAATACACAATTACTGCTGTGTAAATATTGTAGAGATTGAAATATCCCCGTAAATTCTCTCGATAGCCTCTGCAAACACATCGGCTACAGATAGATTTACTATTTTACTTATACTTTTCTCCTTTGTAAGGGGAACAGTATTAAGCATAACCATTTCCTTAATTGCTGATGTACGGATTCTGTCAATGGCCGGCCCTGAGAGCACTCCATGAGTACAACAAGCATAAACCTCTGTTGCCCCCATATCATGTAAAGCATTGGCGGCATTTACAATAGTACCGGCTGTATCAATCACATCGTCAACAAGTACAACTCGTCTTCCTTTAACATCACCAATAATATTCATAACCTCGCACACATTTGCCTTAGGTCTTCTTTTATCAATAATAGCTAGAGGAACATCCAGCCTCTCGGCAAATTTCCTAGAACGTCCCACGCTACCGACATCTGGCGATACTACTACAAAATCATCCATATTCCCGGAAAACTTCTTGTAGAAATACTGCGCTAATATGGGTGTTCCTAATAGATGATCCACTGGAATATCAAAAAACCCTTGTAGCTGAGGTGCGTGCAAATCCATAGTCAAGATACGATCAGCACCTGCAACAGTTAATATGTTGGCAACAAGCTTTGCTGATATTGGATCTCTAGCTTTTGCCTTCCTATCCTGCCTCGCATAACCAAAATACGGCATTACGGCAGTTATGCGCCCTGCCGATGCACGCCTAAGAGCATCGATTAAAATTAGTAACTCGACAAGATTTTCATTAACCGGCGGGCAGGTAGATTGTATAATAAATACATCTGACCCTCTAACAACCTCATTAATACTGATTGCTATTTCTCCATCCGAAAATCTGGAAACAATTGCCTCCCCGAGAGGCAAGCCTACCTTTAGTGCAATCTCATCTGCCAACTCACTGTTTGAGTTCCCGGCAAAAATCTTAATGTCCTTACCGTGAAGATTCATAAGATACAACAACCTCCAATAAAGATATTAGTTATTATTTTTTGTCTAAGCCTTTTTTCTTAACCCAATCTGCTATTATGGTCTGAGAACTCCTAGCAATAGCAAGAGAATACTCAGGTACTTCCTTTGTAATTGTTGAGCCTGCCCCAACAAATGCATTTTTTTTAACTAATACTGGTGAAACAAGGTTAACATTGCATCCAATAAAGGCATTATCTTCTACAACTGTCCTATGTTTCTTTTTACCATCATAGTTTACTGTAATAGAACCACAACCAATATTAACACCCTTTCCAATATCAGAATCACCGATATAAGAAAGATGCGGGACCTTGGAATTATTACCAATAACTGAATTCTTTATTTCAACAAAATCCCCGATTTTAATATGATCGCCAATTTTCGAACCAGGTCTTATGTACGCAAATGGACCAATATTTGTACTATTACCAACCTGCGATTGTAAAATTACAGCGTTTATAGCACTTACATCATTGCCCAAAATGCTGTTTTCAATCATAGAATTAGGCCCTATACTACAGCCCTGACCAATTATGCTTTCACCTTTAATAATGGTTCCCTGATAAATCTCAGTATCCATTCCAATTTGAGCTTTAGGGTGAATCAAACATGTGGATGGAAAATGAAATGTTACCCCGTTCTCCATATGCTTGTTAATAATACGTTTTTGAATAACTTGTTCAGCCTCATTAAGACTTTGTCTGTTATTTACCATTATAAGTTCTTCGGGCTGGGAAGTTGTATAACTAGATAGCTTCACGCCTTTTTTGAAATAAATCTTTAGTATGTCGGTGATGTTAAGCTCGTTAATGTCCTTCCCAATTATCTCAAGGTCAAAAAGCTGTAAGATAGCTTCTGCATTTATAAAACAAATATCCGAAAGGCTACCTGTGGGCGTAGATATTACGGTAACCATATTTCCCTTAGAAATATGAAATTCAAAAGCCGCGGTTAAGGTTTCCCCTTTAATTGCTGGGTAATTCCCAGGTAAAAGAAGGATCGTGCGGTCAGGGTTTTTTTCAATATTGCTTTTTACAAGAGAAATTGCATTCCCTGTGGATACAGCTTCGCCTTGGTGGGCTATAATGCTACTATCAGGTAAAAGTGCTTCTATACCATCGGTGCTATTATTTAAAGCCACTACAAGAGAGTCTAAACTGGCTCGAAATCCTGCCTCTACTACATAAGATATCATAGCTTGTCCACAAATCTCATGCGCATATAAAGGCTTAGCTGACTTCATGTCAGTTCCTTCACTCGATGCGAGGATTATTGTTGTTAGTTCCTGCATGAGTTCCAAAACCTCCTAAATCATTAATTGAAATATTTCCCATAAACTATGGGATGATTAGCGAATTATTTTTTGTACATGTTTATTCTCTCATTTTTATTGTAGTAATGCAATTGACAATTTACATATTTTAATCAAATAAATAGACACTTCTTAATAAAGAAGTGCCTAAAAATCATTTAAAATCAAAAAATTATTCGTCGCTTAGCGTTCCTGCAGCCTCTTCTTCCGCCAACATTGATTGGTATTTCTCCAATATGGCGTTTTGCACTTTGTGTCGTGCGCCTGCATTAATTGGATGTGCTATATCGCGAAATTCTCCAGTCGGGGTTTTACGACTTGGCATTGCAATAAACAATCCGCTCTGGCTCTCAATTATTTTGATATCATGAATAACAAATTCATTGTCAAAAGTAACTGACACAACGGCTCTCATCTTTCCTTCCGCATCAACTCTGCGAATTCTAATATCTGTAATTTCCATCTTAGCAGCCCACCTTCCGTTCAAACAAAAGTAGTTTTATAGTTGATGTTATAAGTTCGCCAAAACTTCCAGAAATCCTCTTTTTTTTTAAGAATATTTAAAAATTTTCCATATATAATTAAAATAAGTCTAATAATATGTGGTTTCTCGGCGAATTGAGCATATATTCAAATAATGTATTAAATTAAAATATAGAGGTAAAATTTATAAGTAATATCAACATTGCACCTACTAAAGCATATTTCTTGTATAAAGGCTTGTATTTGATATATAATTTTATCTGTAGTAAATGCTTGGGAGTGTATTATGGAAAACAATAATTTCTATTTATCGAATAATGATATGACTGTTCACATGGTTGGAATCGGCGGTATAAGCATGAGTGGGCTTGCCGAGATTCTAATGAATAAGAATGTAAAGATCACAGGCTCAGATTGCACAGAGTCTGAAATTACAAAAAGGCTAGCTGCCATGGGAGCAACTATTTTCCCAGGACACAGCGCCTCAAATATTTCAGGACAGGATTTAGTAGTATATACTGCGGCCATTTCACAGGACAATCCTGAGCTTTTAGAAGCAAAGAAAAAGAATATTCCTGCAATTGAGCGTTCGGTGCTGTTAGGCGCTATAATGGACCAATATGAAAATAGTATTGCCATCTCAGGAACCCATGGCAAGACCACAACTACCTCAATGATATCTTCAATTGTGTTAGAGTCGGCCTTAGATCCTACCATTCATGTTGGAGGCCTTTTGGATATAATAGGAGGTAACACCCGCGTTGGTGAAAGTCAGTATTTTATTGCCGAGGCCTGTGAATATAAAAATAGTTTTCTTCACTTTAGACCTTCGCTAGCAATTATCCTTAA
>CAYMAE010000026.1:0-1459 GCA_964388375.1 uncultured Ruminiclostridium sp. | reverse complement strand
CTATTGCTTCATTTAAAATTGCATTTGCCATGAGTTGTGGATTAATAGTATCAAGCCTTTCAACGAATAGTTGCAGGCTATTACAATCTTTTTCAGATAAAAAGGCCTCATAAATTCCATCTGACAGCATAATTAAAAAATCGCCACCCGTCATGCGTATTGATTTATAATGCGGGCTCCCTATGGCATTGGGATTTTCATTTAGTTCATCCATTTCTATAATCATAGTCTCATGCTTTTTCTTAATCATTGCGGGGGGAGCATCATATTTGTAAAAAGAAGCCTCGCCATTATGAAGGTCTATGGCACAAATATCTATAGTTGCTAATCGATCTTCATTACCTCGCATATTTAAGTATAAATTTATAAATCTAACAGCTAGATTAATATCCGTCCCATCATCTACTAGGCTTTCCAAAATCTGAATTGCTGTCCTGCTATATTTTTCGGCTCGCCTTCCACTACCCGTTCCATCACTAATAGCACTTATATAATATCCGCTACTCGGTATGAAAAACGCAAAGGTATCGCCCGATATGCTGTTTTCATCTTTACTAGCTCTTGCCACACCTGTAACCGTTTTATACCTGGGCTTCTTCATATACTTAACAACTGAGTAGCCCATTAAGTCCCTTCTGCACTCACCTATTCGAATGTAATTATTTTGGACATTTTCTCGAACGATTTCATCTATATCATCAGAGTTTAGCTTGTTCTTTGCTTCAAAAACCACTTCCAAGAACGGCTTTGAATCCTTGCCATTATGGCAACGGAATCCTGAAACGGGCACGCCCCTACTTTCAGCGGCACAAAGGAGCCTGAATTCTGTTTCTGTATCCCTGTCAGAAAGATTGTTCATATTGCGTGCAAGATTCATTATCCCTGCAGAAATAACCACTGATTGTTGACTAAGAAGCATCCTGCTCTCATTTAATCTTTGCCGCCAGACCTTATCGGCCTTATAAATTGAATGTGCCATTGTCAATGAGTCAAAGAACTTATCGGGTTTCTTACATACACTACTAAACCATTGTGGTATCTGTGCTTGTCCATTCTCATCAATCTTTAAATCAGAAAGGGAATCCTCTACCATCTTATATGTTTTAAATAAATATGTATTCCAGCATCTATTACACATACTACACCTACTACAAACTCTTTCAGCTACCGCTTCTATTATCCATTGAACAACAGTACTATTGTCATCCTCTGAGTCAACTAGACTTTCATCTATGCTCCTTGACACCTTCATAATAGATTTGCCAAGTACAAATAGTCTGTCGGCTGCCTCGTGTGTTATACCTGAATCATAGTGCTCCGAACTTTCGGCTCTTTTTATGCCTGCCAATTCATCACTTAAAAAATTAGCTAGTGAATTAGGTATGATTAGAAATAATACACCTGCTGTTAAGGCTTCATAGTATTTCACTATAAGAACTCCATCTAAAATTGAAAGAGC
>CAYMAE010000025.1:28549-31911 GCA_964388375.1 uncultured Ruminiclostridium sp. | reverse complement strand
CGCAATTCAGAACTGTGAACCCCGTCAGGTCCGGAAGGAAGCAGCGGTAAGCGGAACCTCTGGGTGTGCCGCAAGTAAGCCTGGTTCGAGTATGCTGCGCATGTACGTTTGTACTTTCCTGTCGAGGGTAGGTGCACGGTTTATTTGAGAAAAGCGAGGGAACAACCCTCGTTTTTTTGTTGTATTGATGATAAACTAATAATACGGCAATAAATATAATCACGCTTTTCTGTAATCTTACTATGTTTTCATTAAAAGGAATGATTTTATGGCGCATATGGCACTATATCGTAAATGGAGACCTTTGACCTTCGAGGATGTTGTTGAACAACGTCATATTGTGACCACTTTAAAAAATAGCATTAAGAAAGATACCATTAATCATGCGTATCTTTTTTGTGGTACACGTGGTACTGGGAAGACTACTTTAGCCAAAATCTTTGCAAGGGCCGTTAATTGCCAATACTCAAAGGATGGTAGCCCCTGCAATGAATGTATGACCTGCAAAGGAATTTTAGATGGCTCCTTGCTTGATGTTATAGAAATCGATGCGGCCTCGAATAACGGCGTGGATGATGTCAGGGAAATAAAAGAAGCTGTAATGTATGTTCCTGCAGTTACCAAGTATAAGGTTTATATAATAGATGAGGTTCATATGTTGTCAACAGGAGCCTTCAACGCTTTATTAAAAACCTTGGAGGAGCCACCTTCAAATGTGATCTTTATCCTGGCCACCACTGAGCCTCATAAGCTGCCTGCGACCATTTTATCAAGGTGTCAGAGGTTTGATTTCAAGAGAATTACTATATCGGGTATGGAAGAACGTCTTAGCCTAATAGCAAAGGATTGTGGCGTTAATGCCGAGCAGAGTGCCTTAAGACTTATCGCACGACTTTCAGAAGGTGGAATGCGTGATTCTATAAGCCTTTTAGACCAATGTATAGCTCAGGGCGCGACAGATATAACTTATGAGCTTGTAGCAAAAATTTCAGGATTAACAGCTACTGAAGCCATCAATGATTTTGCTAATGCTATTCTCAATAAAAAGTCTTCTGTAGCATTAAGAGCAATAAAAGATGCTATGGATGAGGGGCGCGATTTAATCCCCCTGTGCAATCAGCTTATTGATTGGTTCAGAAATCTTATGCTGTATAAAACCGGAGGAGATGCTTTAAGTTTAATTGACTTAGATAAAGACGAGCTTGATTTTATAAATGCTGCCGCCAATCTAATTACAATAGAACGGAGCATAGAGATTATAATTGAATTATCCGAAGCTGAAGCACGCCTAAAATGGGCCGACAATCCTAGGATTATTATGGAGGTAACGGCTGTAAAACTATGCTCGGATATTCCTAAATACTCAGATGTAAGTGATGATGTATTAGATAGCCTATCGACATTTGAAGACAGGATAAGACGCGCAGAAGAAAAAGTGGACATGCTTCAAAGAGGCATAAAAATAGCCCCCGAAGAAGTTAAGGAAACTATTGGTATAGACTCAAATTTCGATGGACCAGGCAGTCAACAACCAACTCCAGAGAAAGATTCGGGGATGGATTTAGCATCCAAAGAATCAGTCCATAAAAAAGCTACTACTACTGAAAAACGAGATAATAGAGAAAAAAAGGGTCTTGATAAATCTGGAAATAATTATATAGATAAATGGCCTAAAGTAATTGAAACAGTGCAATCAATGAGAAAAATGAAGCTATATGCTTATCTAATGGAAACTAAATGTATCCTTTCAGATGATATGGTTGCGAACATTATACTGCCAGCTGGTGACGATTCAAAGAAGACAGTCCTAAGCCGTGCCGAAAACAATGATGTTATAAAAGAGGCAATAAAAAAAGTGCTGGGTATAGACGTAAGAGTGAAGATTATTGATGAAAATGAAATTAATTTAATTGATTCTTTTCTAAGGGAAGATAGCAAAAGTAAAGGTATTGAGGACACAGAAGTAAACAATGAAGATCCAGATTTGGAGAGGGTAAAAACATTTGCTGAGCAAAATGGGATTCCCTTAAATATTAAAAACTAATATGATGAATTGTTTAAGAAAATATGTATATTATATGAATTGAGATTGAAAATATATTGGCAATAAAAAAGTCGGGAGCTGAATATTTCAACTCCCGAAATTTGTTGTTTATCCAAGGTTTGGATATATGTAAGTCATGACATTATTAAGTCAAGACCATGCTTGTACTTATGATGCCGCCAAAGCTGTGCGTTAAATTGTAGCCCAAGATGTAGAACATGTTGTCGGTATAACTGTGCGTTGAACTGTCGCCTTAGATGTCGCCCTAGATGTTGCCTTAGTTGTCGCCTTAGCTGTGGCTTAAAATGTCGCCTAGTTGAAAAATAGTTCTATTTCGCCGTTACCAATTAACTTTCCGATGAATATTATCGTTTTGCCGATATGCCTTGCTATTTTAACCCTATCAGAATTACGATTAATCATCTTGTGTGTTAAATAAGAGTCTTGCTGCTAAGACTATATACTAGAATCGTATTCCTGCTGTATGTCTTCTCTATATTGGCATATTTACCGCCCCAGTTGTATGTATCTATATTTGATAACAGCTATAGCTCTACAATCTGATTATAATATCTTATAGAAATATATAACATGGAATTACTAAGGGAAATACCATGAAAAAAATAGAAAGAAATATTAGCATGATATAGAGAAATAATAGGGAAAATCACATAATATGATTTAATTTATACTTTTAGTATTGACAAATAGTCTGATTAATTGATATATTGAATCAATCAAGTGGTATTCATGTCTGGAGTATTTCCCGTTGATGTATTTATAAATGGATTTTGAATAAATATGATATTGTTATACTTTCAAGCACGGCACCCTTTGTTAAAAAAGTAAAACCATTTTACAAGTGAATTATTTTAATTCTTTGTTAATTTAAATTTCTATTAATATAAAATATAAAAGTTAGCGCAAGGCGGTGTATTATGGAGGACAGGTCTATTCTTGAAGGGAAAACCCTTGAAGATCTCAGGTATATTGCAAAAATGCTGGGATTAAAAAGCCTCACCAAGTACAGAAAATCAGATTTAATTAATTTAATAGTTAACGAGGCACAGAAAGCTACTTCTAAGGAACAAAGCATTATGCCTGATTTAGAAGCTGTGAAAAAGCCTGCAATTGAACAAAAAGAATCGGTGGAGGCAGAAAAGCCAAAGGAAGAAAAGAAAAAACGTGGCAGGCCGAAAGCCTCGTCGACGAAGACAGACCATAAGGAAGAGGCAGATGAACAGAAGCCTGCTAGACCTGAATCTAAAGCTAGCGCCAAGGTAGAGTCAGATGTTGAGTCCAAGGCCAAGGTCGAGTC
>CAYMAE010000025.1:0-28449 GCA_964388375.1 uncultured Ruminiclostridium sp. | reverse complement strand
CTAAAGCTAGCGCCAAGGTAGAGTCAGATGTTGAGTCCAAGGCCAAGGTCGAGTCGGGTAATATTTCTATGGATGAGGGAACCGAACAACAACCTAAGCGTAGAGGCCGTCCAAGAAAGTCAGCAGATTCGTCAGTCAAAGGCACAAAGAAATCAAAAGCCACTACAATTTCTCCTCCTGAACAGAGCGAGTCCCCTAAAAAATCAGCAGAGAAGAAAGACGATGATAAACAATCCTTAGAAGTAAAGACTGAGGATAGCTCAACCATTAAAAAACCACATATTACAACAAAGTATATTGAAAGAGGCACTACTAAAAAAGAAGCTGTAGAAAAAGAGCCTAAATCCAATGATACCAAATTAGAGGGATCATCCAATGAAGCCGACACAAAAAGTGATGGCAATGGAGAAAATGGGCATTCCGAAAATAAAAGCTTCAAGTATTCAAAAAATAGAGATCTTTCTAAAATAGAAAGCGAAGATCCAGTTTCAGGAATATTGGAAGTACTTCCTGACGGGTATGGATTTTTGCGTGGTCATAATTATTTGTCGGGACCTAAGGATATCTATGTTTCACCGGCACAAATTCGTAGATTTAATTTAAAAACAGGCGATAAAATTGTTGGAAAAGGTAGGATACAAAAAGAGGGTGAGAAATTCCAAGCACTTCTTTTTGTATCAAGTGTTAATGGCGATGCCCCTGAAATAGCACAGCACAGAAAGCCTTTTGAATATTTAACACCTATATACCCTAATGAAAGAATTACATTAGAGTCAGATAACAAAGAGCTTTCTACCCGTTTAATTGATATGATTGCCCCTATCGGCAAGGGCCAGCGTGGACTCATCGTTTCCCCTCCTAAAGCAGGTAAAACAGTATTATTAAAGAAAATAGCTAACGCTATCACTTTAAAGCATCCTGAAATTGAGGTTATTGTACTATTAATAGATGAGAGACCCGAAGAAGTTACCGATATGCAAAGGTCTATAAAAGGTGATGTAATCTATTCGACGTTTGATGAAGTTCCTGATCATCATGTTAAGGTAGCCGAAATAGTATTGGACAGAGCTCAGAGATTAGTTGAGCATAAGAAAGATGTAGTTATTTTAATGGATAGTATTACGCGTCTTGCGAGGGCTTACAATCTTACTATTCCTCCTACAGGTAGAACACTGTCAGGTGGTTTAGATCCCGGGGCCCTTCATAAGCCGAAGCGCTTTTTCGGTGCGGCACGTAATATTGAATTTGGCGGAAGCTTAACAATTATTGCTACCGCTCTTATTGATACCGGTAGCCGTATGGATGATGTTATCTATGAAGAGTTTAAGGGAACAGGTAATATGGAACTCCATTTAGATAGAAAACTATCAGAAAAACGTATTTTCCCTGCCATCGATATTAATCGTTCAGGGACTAGGCGCGAGGAGCTTCTATTGTCTCAAAGGGAACTTGAAGGAATATGGACAATTCGCAAGGCCATGAGTAATGTTGGTACAGCCGACGTTACCGAGATGATAGTAAACAAGCTAACGAGCACAAAAACTAATGAAGAGTTTATCAATGGTATTAATACTGTGTTAACGACTAAAGAGAAAAATAATTTCGATACGATTTATAAATAACCCATCGATACTTGCATTGACAGAATCAATATGGTAAAATACGAATCGACACATTTTTAGTGCGTTGAATAATATTTATTTTAATAAATGAAACAGTTATTTTAAGCGAGGTGAAAACCATGCAAGAAGGCATCCATCCAAAATACGGCAAAGCAGTTGTTCGCTGTGCATGCGGAGAAACTTTTGAAACAGGCTCTACTAAAAGCGAGCTTCGTGTAGAAATTTGCTCACAATGCCACCCGTTTTTTACAGGTAAGCAAAAGCTTGTTGACACCGGTGGCCGTGTCGATAAGTTTAAGAAAAAGTATGGCATCAAATAATAAGCCTTTAAATTATTTTTAGGCTTTCTTCACTTGTAATGAGAAACCGGGATCTCCCGGTTTTTTATTGTTCCACCGTTTATTTAGCACATTTAATATGTTCCTTAATAATCTTAGATTAGGTTAAGCAGGACATTTTTCTGAAGCTTTTATATTATTTTGTATATACTACCTATATCATGGAGGTAAATCATATGAACAAAATAAAGGCGTCGTGGAAATCGTATCTACTAATTTCGTTGGGTTGCCTTTTGGTTGCGGTTTCTATGAATGTTTTCTTGATACCGTATATGCTTGCGCCTGGCGGAGTTTCGGGACTATCTACTGTCATATACCATTTGGTTGGTGGTACTATTCCAGTGGGAATCATTATGATCGTTTTGAATATACCATTATTTTTATTTGGATATAGAAGTAAAGGAAGACAGTTTGTTATGCGTTCCATCTTTGGTTCGCTTATGCTTTCAATACTTATAGACGCTACAGCTCCCTTTCTCCGTTGGCTAATAAGCGACTATTTTGTCTATTTTGATAGCACAATGGCAGAGCCTGATTTACTATTATATGCCTTAATTGGTGGAGGAATAATGGGTTTCGGCCTTGGCATTGTGCTTAAGGAAGATGCAACAACTGGTGGTACTGATTTGATGGCTTCGGTACTTAAAAATAAGATCCCGAAATTTTCGGTAGGACAGCATCTATTATTTATGGATTTATGCGTTGTTTTATTTGCTACTATAGCATTTAGAAGTGTTAAACTTGGACTTTATGCTACATTATCTCTGTATATATCGTCAAAGACTATTGATGCATATTTGGAAGGTATTAATTTTTCAAAGGCATTGCTTATTATATCTGAGAAACCAGATGAAATTTCTAAAAGACTTATGGATGAGGTAGGAAGAGGGGTAACGGGTTTTAATGGGCATGGTATGTATACCAGACAAGATAAAACCACCCTTCTTTGTGTGGTTAAACGAGAAGAAATTCCCGTTGTAAAGGAGATTGTAAGCACCTGTGATGACAAGTCCTTTATTCTACTAATAGATATTCGCGAGGTACTTGGTGAAGGTTTTATGCCGCTTGATTCTCCGAAGGATGATAAAAGGCAGACAAAAACATGATGACACTGTAGTATCAACTCACAATAAAAATTATGTACTATTTATGACGAAATAATAGCACTTTGCCATTATTAATAATGGTGCTTAAATAATTATATAAAAATTAATGATTCTGTTATGGTTTACTATTTTAAAGATTGTATTGTATACTAGAGTGAGGAGCCTAATAATGGTTTAATCGTTAAAGTATAAAGGAGAAAAAATGATGGATGAAAGTGCAAAGTTAGAGCTAATGAAGACTGCCACAAAGGTCAGAATGGGTGTAATTACAGCAGTAGCTTCGGCAGGTAGTGGGCATCCGGGAGGCTCGTTATCATTGGCTGACATATTAACTTATCTATATTTTAAAGAGATGAGGATAGACCCTAATAATCCTAAGAATCCCGAGCGTGACCGATTTGTTTTATCAAAAGGGCATTGTACACCGGGACTATATTCTGCTCTCGCTAACAGAGGGTTTTTCCCAGTTGAGGACCTATCTACATTTAGACAGATAGATAGCTATTTAGAGGGACATCCCAATATGGATAAGGTTCCAGGGGTGGATATGTCTACAGGCTCATTAGGTCAAGGAATTTCTGCAGCAGTGGGCATGGCTCTTGCTGGCAAAATAGATAAAAAAGATTACCGTGTTTTCCTTGCTTTAGGAGATGGAGAATTACAGGAGGGACAAGTATGGGAGGCAGCCATGGCGGCCTCTCATTATAAGCTAGACAATATCACTGCTTTTGTCGATTATAATGGCCTTCAGATTGACGGAAAAATAACAGATGTAATGAATCCAGAGCCGATTACAGATAAATTTACTGCTTTTGGTTGGAATACAATAGAAATTGATGGACATGATTTTTCTCAAATTGAGGAAGCTGTCAATACCGCAAAAGAGACTAAGGGGAAGCCTACTATGATAGTAGCCCATTCGGTTAAAGGAAAAGGTGTTTCTTATATGGAAAATGATGCATCATGGCATGGAAATGCTCCGAATAAGGAATTGACTGAACAGGCAATTAAAGAGCTTGAGGAGTATTATCAAGGCTTGTAATAGAAAACAGGCTGGAAGTATAGGAGGATATTAAATATGTCAGAAATGATAGCAACCCGTGTAGCTTTTGGAAAAACTTTAGCGCAAATCGGAAAAGATGAAAATATAGTTGTATTAAATGCAGATTTATCAAAATCAACAAGGACAGACTTCTTTCAAGATGAATATCCCGAGAGGCATTTTAATATGGGGATAGCAGAAGGAAACATGATGGCTGTAGCTGCAGGGCTGGCTAGCTGCGGGAAAACTGTCTTTGCAAGTACATTTGCAATTTTTGCCGCCGGTAGAGCATATGATTCGGTGAGAAATTCAATTGGTTATCCACATCTTAATGTCAAAATAGCAGCAACACATGCAGGAATTACATTAGGCGAGGATGGAGCTTCACATCAGATGCTCGAGGATATTGCTCTAATGCGTGCAATACCGGGTATGACGGTAATATCACCAGCAGATGCAGTTTCTACAGCAGCCTTGGTAAAACAGGCAGCAGAAATGTATGGCCCTGTTTATTTAAGACTAGGTCGTTTGAACGTTCCAATTAGCCATAAGCCAGATACAAAATTTGAAATTGGAAAGGGAGTTCAGATAAAAGAGGGCAAAAGCCTTACAATAATAGCAAATGGATTTATGCTTGATCCAGCTTTGAGAGCAGCACAGATGCTTGAACAAGAAGGAATTTCGGCAAGAGTTATTGATATTCATACTATAAAGCCAATAGACACTGAAATAATTATTAAGGCAGCAAAAGAGACTGGAGCAATTATAACCTGTGAGGAGCATAATGTGCTTGGAGGCTTGGGAAGTGCAGTTGCGGAGGTCATTGTTAAGAACTATCCGGTACCAATGGAGATGGTAGGTGTTAATAATACCTTTGGTGAATCTGGAAAGCCTCAGGACCTGCTTGTTAAATATGGATTGACATCTGAAAACATTATAGAAAAATCTAAATTGCTTCTTAAGAGAAAGGATAATGCTTCCTATTAAATAAAAAAAGCTTTATGCCGATATATGGTTTGAAAATATAATTATTACTATTGTGGTACTCGATTATTATAATGAGTATTTAAGAAAGAGTATAATTAGGATATACAAAAGCAGGTGAAATAATGGATCTTGGAACAATTATTGGTTTGTTTGCTGGCATAGCAGTGGTTGCCTATGGCATGTTTAGTGGGGGCGACTTTATGAGCTATATTAGCGTTAGCTCACTTATTGTAACTATGGGGGGCGGTATATGTACTACCATAATGAGCTTTCCCCTAGGTGATTCTATGAGAGCTGTTACGGCATTACCGTTGATGTTTAAAAAGCAACAATCATCAGCGTTGGAAACCATTAGGATACTGGTTGAACTATCTCAAAAGGCAAGAAGAGAAGGGCTTTTGGCTCTGGAGTCGGCGCAAGGAGAGATAGAGGATGATTTTTTAAAGAAGGCTATGGAGCTTGTAGTAGACGGTATAGAAGCCGAAATAGTTAAAACCACAATGCAATTGGATATAGACAGTATGGCTGTGAGACACCAAAATGTTCAAGCATACTGGAAGCAGTTAGGTGCCCAATTTCCTAGCTGGGGCTTGATTGGTACACTGTTAGGTCTTATCAATATGTTAAAAGCGCTTGAGGATCCTTCAGCTATCGGACCTGCAATGGCCCTAGCTCTTGTAACAACCTTTTATGGTTCGGTTTTATCAAACTTTCTTTGTAGCCCAATTGCAACCAAATTAGGAAACAATAGTTCGGAGGAAATTAGGTTAAGAGAAATGATGATGGAAGGAGTCCTTTCTATTCAATCAGGAGAAAACCCAAGACTGATGGAACATAAGCTAAAAACCTTCTTGTCACCTGATCAAAGAGCCAAGTATGAAGCAGCAGCAAAAGGACAGGATTTACAAGAAGGATCTGCAGCATAAAGAAAAACAGGTGAGAGTATGGCTAGAAGAAAAGAGCCCGTAGACGAAGGCGCACCTGCATGGATGTCGACATACGGTGATTTGGTTACAAACTTATTGGTGTTTTTCGTACTATTATTTTCCCTTTCAACTGTTGATGAAAGTAGATTTGATGAGGTAGCAGCGAGTCTATCACAATCAATTATCAATATTGGTGGAAGTGAGAATGCTATTCTTGACGGTAGCGGTAATAGCATTATAACACTTGACTTTACTAAGTATGGTAGTGAGGAAGACGAAGCCAAACGTAAGGAAAAATATTTGGAAGATGCTAAGGGTATGGTAGTAGATGCAGAGGAAAAACTCGAGGATAAGTATATTGATGATGCAAAAAATAATATAAGAGATGTTATAGAAGAACAGGGAATTTCTGATCAGGTTCAGGTTATAGAAGAAAAGGATTTTGTTATGATACGCCTTGAGCAGGAGGTTTTCTTCGACTCGGGAAGTGCTGAAGTACGTACTGAAGGAAGAACGGTGTTGTCACATATTGCCCAAGCATTGAAAGGCGTAAATAATGAGATTTTAGTTTCAGGACATACCGACAATATTCCAATTAGTAGTGGTAGATATACTTCTAACTGGGAGCTTTCTACGGCGCGAGCCACTAATGTTGTAAGATATTTAGTTGAAGTAGAAAATTTAGACCCTGTTTTATTTACTGCCACCGGTAATGGGGAGTTTAAACCAGTAGCAAGTAATGATACATCAGAGGGACGTCAAAAAAACCGTCGAATAGAAATAAAATTACTTAAATAGGAAATATCATATAATAGTAGAGGTGGATTATGTTATTTATATTGCGGGGTGTCTGAATCTATGGATACTATTGTTTGTGATATTGCTAAAAATCATATGGAACGGGATTTTAACGAGGCCTTTAGAAAAATTGGGCTCTCTATTTCTGAAATAGAATTCGATGATAGTATAGGTCTATCAATAATTCTAGAGATTTCAGTAACTGATGAGGATTCATTGTATGTATAATGCTTTGAATATGTAAAAAACTCGGGAGCCATATGGCCCCGAGTTTTTTTGCGGAAGATCTTCTTCTTAGGCTATTCTGTGACAGGTACATCCCTAAATAGGAGACTTATGCAATATAATCCTGCGATTCCTATTATAGAATATACTATGCTAGTGCCTAAGGTTGCCATGCCGAATATGCCTACAACAAGGTCATATTGAAAAAGACCTATCAGCAGCCAGTTAAGAGCCCCAATGATAACGAGCAAAAGAGCAATTTTGTCAATCGGTGTTCTCATAATCCTGACTCCTTTTAATTTATTGAAGGCGACAATTGTCGGCTTCAATGATTTATTGTAAACAGTTTTATAAAAATAATACCTTATTGTTTTTTATTCAGAAACTTCTGTGATATAATTACATAAATTATTAATAATAAATTATAAGGAGGTAATTTAAATGGCAGACTTTTGGGAATCTGAAGAACTACTAAGTAAATTTGTAAAAAATAGCAGAGAAGAGATTCACATAAAAAAGGTAGCAAAAAACAGTAAATCATATCTTGATATTCGAGTTTTTTGGTACGATAGCAAAAGTGATGAATACAGGCCTAGCCAAAAGGGCGTTGCTATTCCTTTAGAATTTGTTGGGGAGCTTAAATCTGTTTTAGATACCATAGAGTATTAATTGAAAGAAGCTTTAGTAGTATAAAATACTTCAGCCGCACCTGAAAAAACAGGTGCGGCATATCAGAACCGCACAGATTACCGGCCGGTTTATCAAGGATGCGGATAATATAGGATATGCTAATGAATCAAGGTTAGTGATTATGTCAAATGCTTTTGTGAATCCTTATGTACCTAGAAAAAGAGTTAATAAAGCAATAATATCAAAGAATTCATCTTATGAAATCTATAAAACTTTACAGGATTTTGGTATCGAAATTTTATTAATGGAAGCTAATCCCTTCTTACCCAAACCTTTAGCTTGTCATGTAGATATGCAGCTGGTTAATGTAAGTGAGGGTGTTTTAATCTACGCTCGTGGAATATCGCACGATACACTTTTAAACCTTAAAAAAACTGGATATGAATTGATAGAAGGGTCAGTTTACGCAAGTGACCGATATCCCTTTGATATAGCATACAACTGTGCAATAGTCGGGAAAAATGCATTTTTGAACCCAAAATATACCGACCCAATTACACTGGAGATAATAAAAAAAGCTGGGATTAAAATCTATCATGTAAAACAAGGATATGCAAAATGTTCCACATGTATTGTTTCAGAAGAAGCAATAATAACAGCTGACTCACATATTTATGCAAAAGCATTGGAGGCTAAAATAGATGCTCTTTTGATTCGGCCGCAGTCTAATATTCTGCTACCAGGATATAATTATGGCTTTATTGGAGGTTCTTGTGGACTGTTATCAGACAACGAATTAGCATTTTTTGGGGAGATAGAATACTTAATAGACGCAGAAGCTATAATAGACTTTTGCAAAAAATATGGTAAAAATATTCTGCCATTATTAAAGGGGCCGGTTACTGATTTAGGAGGTTTATTTCCTTTAAGTACCGTATAACGGACAACGGGAATTACATATAATACACCTGAAAGGATGTGAGAGAGCATGCCATCCTTAAGGGTAGACTGCATGAAGGACATAAAAGGATTGGCCGGGTATCTGGAAACAAGCTTTAATAATCAAGATATTCCAGTTAACGTAGTCATAAGTTGTGAAGAGGGTTATTTGACCATTACATTTGACAGAACCATAAGAAAAAATGGTAGAAAATATCCGGTAGTATTGAACCATTTATCAGATATTCTTGCGGAGTATATTTTACAAGTCTATGAAAAAAATATACTAGATAGAATTATGCAACGCGTTTGTAAGGAGTTTTCCAAAAAAGACAGGGATGAGGTATCTCGAATTGCCTATGCCAGATTATATACCAATTCTGATAGCGAATTAGGTAACATTATTGACACAAGGCGTAGAATTATATCTAGAAAAATTGCTGAATATCTAAGAAGCTCCGATAAGATCACTATTGAAGGTTTTGTAACCTTCAGGTTGGAAGACTATGTTAGTTATCTTGAAATTGAGGTTGAAAGAGCAATAAGACAATTTATAATAGAAAGGCAATATGACGAATACATCAATCTATTAACCGCATATGTCAAAATGCAAGTTCCTCAAGTTCCCGAGCTTAATGTAATTGTCCAAAACAACGGTTCATCCTATAGGGTTGAGGGGACAAAGCCCTTTGAAATACCAAAGGATATTATAGATGGCTTCGGAATTTCTCAAACAGATCCAATAATTGATAATGATGATTTCATGATTGGATTTTTATTAGCGTGTGCACCGGTACGAGTTATTATCCATAATGTTACTTTCTTTAATAATAAGGAGTTATTAAATACCATTCGCATTGTTTTTTCGGAATGTGTGTTATTAAAATAAATACAAAATTTGTTTACTATATTATTCAATTAATAATAAAAAAGTTGTAACCATCGGTTTTTTTGTGTATAATTAGAGCAAATAATCGGGATTAAAGGCTTTATTGGGGGTTTTTTCTTGGCTTTTAAGGTTTTTCAATCAGTAATTCAAAGAATTAGAGACGCTATTGGGGATGATTTTGGTATAACAGATAGCTCTGGAGTTATTATAGCGAGTACAATTGAAGAAGAAATTGGTACGGTTCATGACCAGTGCTATGATTTTTTAAACTCGAATGCTACTTATATTGAGAAGTCAGATATAGTAATCAAAAAAATCGATATAAATAATCATGTTGATTTTGTTTTGTATCTTTTAACAGATCATCCTGAGAGAAAAAAACTAGCCGAGTTAATATCCATTAGTTTGGAGAACGCGAAGCTTTATTATGATGAAAAATATGATAGAAACAATTTTATGAAAAATGTACTGCTAGGCAATATATTGCCCGGCGACATAGCAATTAGAGCAAAAGAGCTTCGAGTAAAAAACGACTGTAGAAGAATTGTGTACTTAGTCAGAACTGAAAAGACAAGAGAACTATATGCTTATAATATTATTCAGAGTTTGTTCCCTAATATTAACAAAGATTATATTATTTTATTAGATGATCAAAACACTGTATTGATTAAAGAGCTTAAGGATAAAGAAGACAACCAAGAGATTCATAAAAAAGCAAGAATTATCATTGATACCTTAAGCAGTGAACTTATGATAAAAGCCAGTATAGGTATAGGTACAGAAGCAGATAGTTTGCGAGATGTCGCTCGCTCATATAAGGATGCACAGACGGCTCTGAAAATTGGTAATATTTTTGAATCGGACAAGAGCATAGTCGATTATAATCATCTTGGGATAGGCAGACTTATTTATCAACTGCCGACAACTCTTTGCCGCCTATTTTTAAATGAAGTATTTAAAGAAGGCGTGCTAGAGACCATTGATTCTGAAATAATGGTAACAATTCAAAAATTCTTTGAAAACAACCTCAATGTGAGTGAAACATCAAGACAGCTGTTTATACACCGCAATACTTTAGTGTATAGGCTAGACAAAATACAAAAAATAACAGGGATGGATTTAAGGAAATTTGATGACGCCATATACTTTAAAGTTGCCATGATGGTAAGAAGTTATTTGGATGAGGTCTCAAAGTAATTTTCTTCCTTGATTTTGTGGGAGAATATCATGATTAGGTTTGTTGATGTTAAAAAAGTATATTCCAATGGAGTTATTGGTTTGAGGAATCTTACCATTAAAATTGATAAAGGTGAATTTGCTTTTATTATTGGTGCCAGTGGTTCTGGAAAATCAACTTTTCTAAAGCTTATTATGCACGAAGAAGTGCCGACTGAGGGCGAAGTCTATGTAAATGGTTATAGTGTTCATGACATGGTCCATTCGGAGATACCCTATCTAAGACGTAGCCTAGGAGTCGTTTTTCAAGATTTTAGACTTTTATCAAATAAAACAGCTTATGAAAATGTGGCGTTTGCAATGCAAATTGTGGAGGCCACTTCACGTGAAATAAGAAGACAAGTGCCATTGGCATTGGGTCTTGTAGGCTTGAGTCAAAAGGCAAAGGCTTATCCAAATCAGCTTTCTGGCGGTGAGCAACAAAGGGTTGTTTTAGCAAGAGCACTTGTGAATAATCCTTCTGTTCTTATTGCTGATGAACCCACTGGAAATCTTGATCCTAAAACATCGAAAGAGATTATGGCACTTTTAGAGGAAATAAATCAACGCGGCACCACAGTCGTTGTGGCGACTCATGAAAAAAACTTGGTGGACAGCATGAAAAAGCGCGTTATAGTACTTGAACGTGGAGACGTAAAAAGTGACGTGAAGAAAGGATCGTACTCAAATGAAGATCAGAACTATTAAGCTTCTAGCAAAAGAGGGGTCAAACAATGTAATTAAAAATAAGCTTATGTCTTTTGCTTCAATGATGACCGTTGTTATTGCACTCTTTATATTGGGTATTGTACTTTTAATAGCTATAAACATTACTTCTAATATTGAAGCTATGAAGCATGATTTAGAGCTTACAGTGTTCTTAAATGTTAGTGCAACCCCATACCAAAGAGCAGAGGTGGTTCATTTTATCGAGGAAAAAAAGGATGAAGGATTGATTTCTGAATATAGAATAGAATCTAAAGAGCAAATGTATGAAAATATTAAGAACAGCCTACAAGATGAATCTTTACTAGAAGGCTTTTCAATTGAAAATGCTGCAGAATCATTTTACATAAAATTAGCTGATCCGAACTCCAGCGATGCCATAATGTCACAGCTATCTGAGTTTACAGGTGTTAATAATAACAACGGCATAGGATATGGCAAAGAGGAACTAGATAAACTAGAGGGAATGTTGAAGATATTTAATTCTGTAACCATAATAGTATTGATAGTATTAATGGTAATTTCCATATTTCTAATATCTAATACTATAAAGCTTACAGTATATGCTCGCCGTCATCAAATAGAGATAATGAAATATATCGGAGCTGTCGATAGTTTTATTAGAGGGCCTTTTATTGTAGAGGGCTTTATCTTGGGACTTTTGGGAGCGGCTATAGCATTTTTACTTACTTCGCAAGCATACACATGGCTTCAAAAAGGGCTAAATGTAGTACTAGCAAATCTTAATTTGACTACCCTTAGCATTATGCCATTTAGCCCAGTAGCACTCAGGATTTTTGTTATCTACGCTATCTTCGGAATTGTTATTGGTGGTGTAGGTAGTTTCGTTTCAGTTAGAAAACACTTGAATGTATAAGTTTTTGAATGTATAATGATACTTACAAATGTAATAAATTTGTTAGCGTTAAAATGAATAATTGTTGGTAATTTTGCATAAAGACCGAAATAATCGGAAAGGAAGGAATCTTTACATATGATGAAGCGAATATTAGCAGTATGTGTGTGTATTGTTTTGGCTACCTCTATGATTTTCGTATCGTCTGCAACTTCGTTAAATGATGCACAAAAGGAATTGAATCAAACTCAAAAAGATATAAACGCCGTAAAAAATCAGAAGAATAAGGAACGCAAAAATCTTCTTAACAATGAACAGGTGCGAAATGAAATAATAGAGGATTTAGAAAAAAAAGGTCATGAAAGAAACGAAATAGAGGCTAAAATCTTGGAAATAGAATCTGCCATCAGCAGTCTTAATGAAGCAATCCGTCTTGCTGAAGAGGAATATGCAGATCAGTTAAAATTATTTCAAGAGAGATTAGTTAGTTTATATATAAATTCAAAAACAAAGGCAGAAGCAAGTATCTTGCTTCAATGTGAAAATTTTGAAGAAATGTTTAAAAGGAAACAAATGATGAATTTGCTTTCTCAATTCGATCAAGGGCTTTTAGATGATATTGATGCAAAACAGGCAGAAATAAATCAGCTAAAAGAACTAAAATACCAAGAAGAAGAAAATGCACAGCTTCAACTTGAACAAATGCTTTCTCAGATAGATGAACTAGAGGTTTCACGTGCAGCTGCTGATAGTAAGGTCCAAGAATCTCAACAATATTTAACACAGCTTGAAAAGAATGAAGATGCGCTTGAGGCTGATTCTAAAGAGCTAGAAAAGCTTATTAATAGGCTCTCATCGTCAGCAGCATACTCAGGCGGTATTATGAAGTGGCCTTTACCAGGTCACTATAGAATTTCCTCATATTTTGGAATGAGACTGCACCCCATCTTAAAGTATAATAAAATGCATGGTGGTATTGATATAGGTGCCCCATCCTCAACTCCAATTCATGCAGCAGGTAGTGGAAAAGTAATCTGTGCATCATGGAGAAGTGGAGGCTCAGGAAACACAGTAATAATTGACCACGGCGGCGGAATTACGACTCTATACTTACATATTATAAATGGTGGATTTATGGTTAAGGAAGGCCAAATAGTCGCAGCAGGCGATGTTATTGCTAAGGTTGGTAGCACGGGTTTATCTACCGGGCCACATCTACATTTTGAAGTTAGAAAAAATGGTGTGCGCCAAAATCCATTGAATTATGTAACAAATAAAAAGTAATAAATTCTCTTAAAAATGTTTTAAGGACAGCAACTTTTATGTGGCTGTCTTTTTTTTAGGATTATTTAATTGTAAATTGTTCTATTAAAGGATACAATAATTGTCTTGAAGGAAACATAATTTATGGAAACTGGAAATAAAACGAAGAAAAATTAATTGTTAAAATGGTGATGAGATATGATAAAAAAAGCACAAGAGCCATTTAAAAGGGGCGCTGGAATATTACTTCCAGTTAGTAGCCTACCCTCCGATTACGGTATAGGAACCTTCGGTAAAGAGGCATATAAATTTGTAGATTTTTTAAGGGGTGCTGGTCAAAAGTATTGGCAGGTACTACCTTTAGGCCCCATAAGCTATGGAGATAGCCCTTATTCGACCTCTTCAGCTTTTGCTAGCAACCCCTACTACATTGACCTAGAAGAATTAATTGTTCAAGGTCTACTGCGCTTAGATCAGGTTAAGAGTGTTAACTGGGGCAATGTTTCTAAAGAGGTCGATTATAGTATTTTGCATAAGGAAAGATTTAGCGTTCTAAAAATTGCCTATAATAATAGTCAGCACAAAACAGAGGAGGACTATCTTGAGTTTTGTAAGGAGAATTCCTTCTGGCTAAATGATTATGGGTTATATATGGCCATTAAGAGACAATTTAATGGCAAGGAATGGTTACGATGGCCTGAAGAAATAATGTTAAGAGACCCTCAGACAATAGATGATATGACAAAAGAATTGCAGGAGGAAATTGATTTCTGGAAATTTTGTCAGTATAAATTGTATTCTCAATGGTTCAAGCTTAAAAAATATGCTAATGATAATGGTATCCAGATTATTGGAGACATCCCCATATATGTAGCATTTGACAGTGCCGATGTTTGGGTTAATCATAACCTGTTTGACCTTGATGAAATGCGCAGGCCGAGGCATATTGCTGGTGTACCACCCGATATGTTTTCTGAAGCTGGACAACTGTGGGGAAATCCAATTTATGATTGGGAAGAGATGGTGAATGAGGATTTTGAATGGTGGAAAGCAAGAATTAAAAACAATGCCAAGCTTTACGATGTAATTCGAATTGACCATTTTATTGGGATTGTAAATTATTATAGCATACCAGCTCAAAGTGATACCGCTAAGACTGGTAAATGGGTTCAAGGCCCCAGTGAAAAACTAATTAATGCAATTAATGAAGCCGTTGGTGACAGAAAAATAATTGCCGAGGATCTTGGCAATGTAACACCAGAGGTTAGAAGAGTACTAAAGGATAGTGGTTATCCTGGAATGAAACTATTGCAAATGGCTTTTTTCGGTGGAAGTGATAATGATAATCTGCCATTTAATTATGATGCGAATTGCGTAGTATATGGGGGAACACATGATAATGAAACCCTGAAGGACTTTTTTAAGAATCAAAGTAAGGAAATAACTAAGTATGCAATGGATTTTCTAAATATAAAAAGGAAAAGACGAATTCCGTGGTCAATTATAAATTGTGCATACCAAAGCGTAGGAAATACAGTTATTATTCAAATGCAGGATTTTCTAGGATTAGATAATTCAGCGCGAATAAACACACCTTCAACTATCGGGGGTAACTGGAAGTGGAGACTTAAAAAAGGACAGATAACAAAGAAGCTTGAATCAAAAATCAAGAAAATCACTACACTCTATGGTAGATAAACATTAGGGAGGACTTATTTATGAGTAGCTTTAAAAATGATATTTTGTACTACTTAGAATATGACTTAGGAGTCAAGGTAGAAAAAGCTAGCATCAAACAGCTATACAATGCTGTTTCAAAAGCGGCTATGAAATCTCTTGAAGAGAACTGGCAGACTGAAGAAGACGGGAAAAAGGCGTGCTATTTTTCGGCTGAGTTTTTAATCGGTAGGATGATCTTTAGTAATTTATACAATATGAATCTTACAAAAGAACTAGAAGAGTTTTTATCAGAAATTAATAAGGATTCTAAAATATTTGAAGAGATTGATGACAATGCTCTTGGAAATGGTGGGCTAGGAAGGCTAGCGGCTTGCTTTCTAGATTCGGCGGCAACCCATGGCATCAAGCTAGACGGCTATGGTATAAGATATAAATATGGACTTTTTGAGCAAAGCTTTGAGAACGGTTTTCAAAAGGAATCAGCAGATGACTGGCAGCGCTTTGGTGATCCTTGGAGTGTAAGGCGTGAAGAGGAGTCTCAAATTGTTGAGTTTGCAGATCAGGTTGTGAGAGCAGTACCCTATGATATGCCTGTCATTGGCTATGGAGCTAATGCAAAAACAAATTCACAGATGTCTTCCATATCTAAGACAGAGGGTTCTAATTTAGACTCTGCTAGCAATGCAATTATAAATACTCTTAGACTGTGGCAAGCAGAACCAATTGAGAAATTCAATTTTGCTCTTTTTAATGAGCAAAAATATGATTTGGCAGTAGAAGGGAAAAGTAGAGCTGATGACATAAACGCGGTTCTTTATCCGAATGATGATACAAGGGTAGGAAAGCAGCTTCGCCTTAAACAACAATATTTCTTTTCATCTGCATCAATACAGAGTATCGTAAAGGAATATGTAAAAAAATTTGCTACTAATTTTACTCAATTTCCAAATCAGTATGCTATTCAGCTAAATGACACTCATCCTGTTATCGCAATCCCTGAGCTGCTTAGAATACTCATGGGTGAGTATTATTTAAAGCAAGAAGAGGCTCTTAGCATTATTAAGAAGACATTTGCATATACAAATCATACTATTATGGCCGAAGCCTTGGAAAAATGGGGTGTTGAGCTAATTTTATCTGTTATTCCTCATGTATACCCCTATATTGTTATAATAAATGATGCTCTAAAAAGAGAACTACATCAAAAGGAAATTAAAAAGACAGAGCTTAATAAATATTCAATTATTCAAGGCGGCCAAGTTCATATGGCAAGGCTCGCAATCTTTGCATCTCATTCGATAAACGGGGTTGCAGAGATTCATACCGAAATATTAAAAACTGATGCGCTAAATGAATGGTATAGGATTTATCCAGAAAGATTCAATAATAAAACAAATGGAATTACACCAAGACGTTGGTTGAGACTATGCAATAAGGAATTATCGGAATTTATCACTAAAAACATAGGTGACCATTGGGTTTATAACCTTGATGAAATTAATAAAATGCTGCCGTTAGCTGAAGAGAATACCAAAATAGATGAATTTATTAGAATCAAGAATATCAAAAAACAGCAGCTATGCAAATTCATTGAGGAAAAGGAGGGCGTTAAATTAAATCCGGGCTTTGTTTTTGATGTTCAGATCAAGCGTCTTCACGAGTATAAGCGTCAGCTTTTAAATGCCTTCTCAATCATGGATATTTACTTTGGTATTAAGGATGGACGAATAAAAGAGCTTTGTCCTACAGTTTTCCTATTTGCGGCAAAAGCAGCTCCTGGCTATAAAAGGGCAAAGGGCATAATCAAATATATTAATGAAATTGCTAATCTAATTAACAATGATGCAGACGTTAATGATAAAATGCGTGTCGTATTTGTTCAAAATTATAATGTCTCTTATGCTGAAAAAATAATTCCTGCAACAGATATTTCTGAACAAATATCAACGGCAGGAACCGAGGCGTCAGGTACAGGTAATATGAAGTTCATGCTTAATGGGGCAGTTACCCTTGGAACTTTGGATGGAGCAAATGTTGAGATTGTCAGAGAGGCTGGTATAGAAAACAACTATATATTCGGAGGCAAGGTAGAGGACTTTAAAGCCCTTGGGTCTACCTATAATCCGATGAAAATATACAAGGAAAACATGCGTATAAAAAGGGTTGTAGACACACTCATAGATGGGACTTTTAAAGATGAGAAAACAGGGATTTTTAAAGAGCTCTATGACTCGATTTTAGAGGGTGCTTCTTGGCATGCTCCGGATGTTTATAAGCTATTGTACGATTTTGAATCATATTGCGCTACAAAGGTTCTGGCCATCAACAGCACAGCCCAGAAGAGAGACTTTGCTAAGAAGTGCTTTATTAATATGGCTTGTGCAGGTAAATTCTCAAGCGATAGAACCATAATGGATTATGATAGAGAAATCTGGCATACTGCTACTGAGAAATGAGGAGACTTATTGGTAGCAAGTTTTCCAACATGGTTTGAAAATTACCAGCATAGGATGTAGAATAGATATAACTTTACGCAGGGAAGGAAACATAAATGAGGAGAAAACAAAAGGTCAAGATTTCCATTATCGTCTCTATATGTCTTATTGCAGCATTTTTTATAGGATATTTTTCGTCAGCTATTACGATGGTGTCATGGAAGGTGTTTTTATCGAAACCAATTGCTAGCTGGTTTGAACAGCAGAATGCAGTGTTTTTTGCTAAGGACGATGTAGACATTGTAAATATTCAAGCTTTTAATAGGGTCAAAGGTATTCTGGAGAATAATTACTATAAGGACGTAGATTTTGATGAAGCCTTTAGTACTTCTATAAAAGGTCTTGCAGCAGGGTTGGACGATCCTTATACAGTATATTTCACTCCTGCGGAGATGAAGGATTATTTAGAGGCTGTGTCAGGAAACTATGTAGGTATTGGTGTTTCTGTTCATATGGATGAAGATTTCCTTCTAAATGTAGCCGATGTTTTCGCTGGCTCTCCTGCAAAAGAAGTAGGAATCCTAAAGAATGATAAAATTGTAAAAGTAGATAATGAAGACGTTACTGATATTACCGAATCTAACCTAATTGTAAAAAGGATAAAGGGTCCTGAAAATACAAAGGTAAGAATTACAGTTTACAGGCCTAGTGTAAATGATTACTTAGATTTCGAACTTGAAAGACGAGTTATAAATATTTCTTGGATTTCAAGTGAAATTCTTGAAAATGATATAGGTTACATCTATATCAGACAGTTTGACGATGATATTGCCCGAGATTTTGAAACCCACCTTGATGAATTAATGGCACAAGGTATAAAAGGGCTAGTAATAGATTTAAGAGATAATCCAGGAGGCTCATATTACCAAGTTGTTCGAATAGCCGACAGGATTGTGCCTCAGGGAATTATTGTATACACAGAGGACAGGCAACAGAACCGAAATGAACAATATTCCGATGAGCGAGAGCTTGAAATTCCATTAGCTGTCCTCGTTAATGGTTATAGTGCAAGTGCATCTGAAATACTTGCTGCCTGCATTCAGGACTATAACAAAGGTATTTTGGTAGGTACCCAGACATATGGGAAGGGGCTTGTACAGGAGATTGATCTCGATTTTTCTAATGGTGGTGGCCTTAAATTTACCAAAGCACGATATTTTACCCCTTTAGGTGAGAGTATCCATGGAGAGGGAGTTGCACCCGATATAGAGATTGAGCTAAACGAGGAATTCAATACTACTTCAATAGAGGATATTCCTCATGATAAGGATAATCAACTCAAAATTGCTATTGATGAAATAGAAAAGGCAATGGAAAAATAATGTTAATATGAATACCCCTGGGCATGGTTGGTAATAATGTTTCATGGGGTGATATAATATGGTGAAAAAGGATGAGCAGCTTAAAATGGAAATAGCCAAGGAGCTTGGCCTTCTGGAAAAGATTGAGGCTGGTGGCTGGAAAAGCCTTAGCGCTAAGGAGACCGGACGTATAGGAGGCCTTCTTTCCAGAAAGAAGAAATCCAAGGCTAACTAAACTGCGAGAATTTACATGTACACAAGGTTTGCTGATATTTATGATGCATTAACACATGATATCCATTATTCTAGATGGGCTGATTATCTACAATCAGCCTTTCTCAAATTTGGCGTGGAGCCAAAGCTTATCTTGGAGGTAGGATGTGGCACTGGGAGCATGGCGGTAGAACTTTCAAAGCGGAACTATGAAGTAATTGCTTTGGATACATCTGCTGAAATGCTCACAAAGGCCTATAATAAAGCCTTAGAAAATAATGTTGATATTCTATTTTTAAACCAGGACATGAGAAATTTTGAGCTCTACGGCACCGTAGATGCGATTGTATGCCTTTTAGACTCCCTGAACTATATAACTTCACTCGAAGAAGTTAAAAAGGTTTTTAAGCTAGTAAATAACTATCTAAATCCGGGTGGGCTTTTTATCTTTGATATTAACAGCGCCCACAAACTTTCTCACACACTGGGGAATGAGATTTTTTATGAATTGGAAGAAGAGGTCTCCTGGATTTGGAAGAATACATATGACAATGAAAGAAGAATAACTACATTCGATTTGACTTTCTTTGTTAAACAGGAGAATGGCCTTTACGAAAGATTTGATGAAGTCCACGAGGAAAAGGTTTATTATAGAGGGGAGTTAATAGAAGCCCTGGAAAGTAATAATTTAAAGTTATTAGGAGAGTATGGAGACTTGAACTTTAGTTCACCTAAGATAGATGAAGAACGCATTTTTTATATTGCACAGAAAGCTTGACATGGTTATAATCGGAGTATAGGATAATTGAAATGCTCTAATGAATACATGTTGAGCAGAATTATTAGATTATATTATAAGATGCACCTTGAAGAAACGATATGGAGGGACGCCCTGTGGGAAGAAGAGAATCACGCGAGAATGCTATGAAGCTACTTTATCAGGTTCAGGTACAAAGAGACGATATTGAAGAGCAAATAGACAGATTCTTAGAGGAACAGGAAATAAATGATAGCCAGGATAAAGAATACCTACTTAATGTGGTAAAAGGCGTTATAGAAAAGAAAATGGAACTGGACAGTCTTATTTCATTACATGCAAAAGGGTGGACCATAAATAGAATGCCAAAAGTAGATCTGGCCATTATGCGTCTTTCATGTTATGAAATAAAGTTCAGAGAAGATATTCCTATTAATGTATCAATTAATGAAGCAGTAGAATTGGCAAAAAAATATAGTGGAGAGCAGTCAGGCACTTTTGTAAATGGTGTTTTGGGTAAGATATTTACTCAATTGCCTCCCCAAGACAAAAATGGATCCGGTGAATAAAATGGATAGAGCGGTGACTGTTTCTGATCTTACGAAATATATAAAGCAGCTTGTTGATAGTGACATGCTGCTTTCTAATGTCTGGGTTACGGGCGAAATATCAAATTTTAAACATCATACATCGGGTCATATGTATTTTTCTCTTAAAGACGAAGGTGCTGTAATTAAAGCTATTATGTTTAGAAGCCAAAATAGTAGGCTAAAATTTAAACCCGAAGAGGGAATGAGAGTTTTAGCAAGAGGTTATGTATCAATTTATCCGCAAGGTGGAGCTTATCAGCTATACGTTGATCATATGCAGCCCGACGGAACCGGCGCATTATATATGGCTTTTGAACAGTTGAAAAAAAGTCTAGATAAGAAAGGATTGTTTGATCCTTTTAGGAAAAAACCTATTCCTACACTTCCTAAAGCTATAGGGGTTATAACATCCCCAACAGGTGCTGTTATACGCGACATAGTACATGTTCTTGCAAGAAGATATCCCAACACACGAATTATAGTTTATGGCTCGGCAGTTCAAGGCTCCGAGGCGCCACCACAGCTAATAAAAGGTATAAAATCATTTAATAAACGAAATAATGTTGATGTTATAATTCTTGCTAGGGGTGGTGGATCACTCGAGGATTTATGGGCATTTAATGATGAAAATCTAGCATATGAAATAGCAAATTCAGAAATACCAATTATTTCTGCAGTAGGTCATGAAACCGATTTTTCCATATCGGACTTCGTGGCAGATTTAAGGGCAGCAACCCCATCTGCAGCTGCAGAGCTGGTTATGCCCGATAAAAGGGCAATGAAGCAAACATTAGATAACTATAAAAAAAGGCTTGCTAACGCGCTGGTATATGATCTTAAAAAAGAGCGAGAAAGAATCTTTAGATTACAAAGCATGAGAAGCCTAAAGAGACCTCTAGAATTGATTAATCAAAAAAGGCAGCACCTAGATTCCTTAGAACGTAATCTAATCTTTCGGACAAAAGCTCTATCAGAGCGTTATAGGGCTTCATTGAGTTCTGCAGTAGGCCAACTTAACGCCTTAAGTCCTCTTACGGTTTTAAGTAGAGGCTATGCGGTGGTTTATAGTGAAGAAGATACATTGATACGGACATCTAAGGGCATAAAGCAGGGTGATAAGTTAATAATAACAATGACTGACGGAAAATTCAGGGCTATTTATGATAAGCCCATAGATGAATGAGGAGGATGAACATGGCTGAAAAGGATAAAAAGCAGCTTACATATGATCAGGCCGCTTTAGAATTAGAAAGTGTTGTAGACCTTCTTGAAAAGGGAGATTTACCATTAGAGGAATCTATCAAGATGTTTGAAAAGGGCATTAGTTTAGTGAGGCTCTGCAATAAAGAATTAGATGACATTGAAAAGCGCATAACAATACTAGTTGAAGGAAAGGATGGGCTCAAGGAGACGGATTTTCAGCCCGATGAATAATGACAATGAGTTTTAAGGACAATTATAATATATATTTAACATCAGTTGAAGAATGGCTGGAAGCTCATATACCTTTGAAACAGGCCTCTGAGCAAGCTCTTCCCACGGCAGCAAAGGATGCACAGATAAAAATAATTGATGCTATGAAATACAGCCTAATGGCAGGTGGAAAAAGAATTAGACCTGTATTGTCTTTGGCTGTTTGTGATGCACTAAATGGTAGCCGGGATATAGTTCTACCCTTTGCATGTGCTATTGAGCTTATCCATACCTATTCACTTATACATGATGACCTCCCCTGCATGGACGATGATGATTATAGAAGGGGTAAGCTAACGAATCACAAGGTGTTTGGTGAGGCAATAGCCGTTTTGGCAGGCGATGCACTTTTAAATCTCGCATTTGAAACAATGCTCGAAGAAGCATTGAAATATGACAGTAGTAATAATACAAGAGTAATAACGGCGAGAATGATATCTAATGCAGCTGGCACGCAGGGTATGATAGGCGGCCAAGTTCAGGATATTGAATCAGAGCAAAGGATTATAACGTATGAGGAGCTTATCTGCCTTCATCAAAAGAAAACTGGTGCTCTATTTTCGGCCTCGGTGCTTGCACCTGCTCTACTTCTTGATGCAGATGAGGATGTTATCGCAGCTCTAGAGACTTATGCAGAGAATATTGGCCTTGCCTTCCAGATAAAGGACGACATTTTGGATTTAGAGGGTGATAGCGCTGTAGTGGGAAAGGCCACGGGCAGTGATGCAATTAATAATAAAGCCACGTATGTAAGCTTACTTGGCCTAGAAAAAGCAAAAGAATTATTAAATCAAACAATTCAAGATGCTTTAGATTCTCTAAAATCAATACCCAAGAATAAATTTTTAGGCGAGCTTGCCATTTTTATTGCAGACAGAAATAGTTGATTTTTTATGCCAGATGTAAGTGTTTGCCTAGCGGCTAAAAATAGTGTATAATTACTTCTCAATGTTTAGTAACATTGGATGGCGCAGTATCCTAGTCAGTACTGCTTACTTTGAAGGCGGGCCTAAAAATCCGTTAAAGGGCACATCGATGAAGTTCCTGGTGCCGGCTTGTTACGCCCAGTGATGGGTCGGTGCTGGGAGTTAAGGTTTAGGGGCAGCTCGCAATGGCATGCGAGAAATGACCCCCTTTACCGAGGAGACCCTTAGTTGTGGGAGATAGATTGCCCCGCGAAAGCGATAGAAATCTTGACTACGATGAGGGAATAAACCTGTCATGCGGTATCACTTTTGATGCTGTGGACAGTGTAGCCTACCTTGAGTGTTGTGTGGAGGGATAGTGGATCACGTGTTTATGTACTGGCCGGTACATAAGCAATATTGCCGTTTGAAACCACCGATGCAAAAGAGGTTAGAAGTAGGCATAGGCTTTTGGGGAAACCCCCTAGGCTGTAATATGAAGCAATCCGGGGATTGCAGTGTGGACTAAGTGGTGATCAGGCTTTGAAAAGGGTAACCTTTCAATGTGGGATTTAAAGGGTAACCGTCGAAACGGCGACGATTCGGTATCCCATAGGGAAAACCTGCCTGACCTAAGCCGCAAAATTTACTCGGATTGCTGCCTTCCATTTTATTAAAACTTTGCGAAAATGACTCCCCCTATCTACTCTTTTGTTACAGGGGGTGAAATAGTAGCGTGGCATGGCTGCGCGCAATATATATATTATTGAACATAATATGAAAGCAGGACTATTACTTGGAACAAGATAAATCAGGAAAGAAGTATGTTAAGCTTCTGGATAGATATAAGGAACTATCCAACGAAGGCATTCCTGTAAAAAAGGGAACCGGTATTGAAAAAAAGCATATAATATGGGGAATAACAGTTACAATTATATCTTTCGTTCTCTCAATACTCATACTTTTTGGGTCCACCAGTCTTTTTAAATCAATTTCGCCGCCCTTTGCATTTTTAGTTGTATTGGGTATTATAATTATTGGTGTAATTTTTGATGTAATAGGGATTTCGGTTACTGCTGCAGATGAAACACCTTTTCATTCAATGGCATCTAAAAAGCTAAAAGGTGCAAAGCAATCCATAAAACTTTTGCGTAATGCGCCGAAGGTATCAAGTTTTTGTAATGATGTTGTAGGAGATATTTGTAGTGTTGTTAGTGGTGCAGCCGGTGCGGCTATTGTTTATAAGGTATTTATAAATAGTGCTGACACATCTTTATATGAGGTTATTTTTGGAGCTATTATTGCAGCACTTACAGTTGGCGGAAAAGCCTTTGCGAAGAATATAGGAATTAATAATGCTAATTACATAGTTTATAAGGTTGGTAGAACTCTTTCAGTGTTCCAAAGAAAGAAAAAGAAAAAAGCTGAAAGAATACAAAAAGGTATTTGATTTGAGGTGTGCGTTTAGTTGGCGGTTAATGATAAATCAGTTGATAAATCCAAGGGTTATCTTTCAAATATTAATAAACCCGATGACCTAAAAGAACTGAGCTTTAATGAACTTGGAATTCTAGCCGAGGAAATCCGGCTATTTTTATTAGATTCGGTATCAAAGACAGGCGGACATATCGCCTCCAATCTTGGTGTAGTAGAATTAACACTAGCCCTTCATAGGGTTCTAGAAACTCCTTTAGATAAAATAGTATGGGATGTAGGTCATCAGACATATGTTCATAAGATTCTAACTGGTCGTAAGGACTTATTTGATTCACTTCGTCAATTAGATGGAATAGCAGGCTTTCCTAAAACCCAGGAGAGCGAGTACGATGCATTTAATACAGGGCATAGCAGCACATCTATCTCTGCTGCATTAGGAATAGCAAGGGCCCGGGATTTAAAAGGTGATAACTACACTGTAGCTGCAGTTATTGGTGATGGAGCCCTATCAGGAGGAATGGCATTAGAGGCGCTTAACGATGCAGGTATGTCAAAGACTAATCTATTGATTATTTTAAATGACAATGGCATGTCAATAGCACAAAATGTAGGAGGCTTATCAAGATACTTAAGTAGAATTAGATTAAGGCCTCTTTACTATAAAACAAGAGAGTCAATGCAGGCTTTTGTTGATTCATGGCCTAAAACAGGAAAGAGATTTAGAAGTTTTCTACATAGAGGGAAATTGGCAATAAAGAGTTTGTTTGTGCCCGCTATGTTCTTTGAAGACTTAGGTCTTCGATATTATGGCCCCATAGATGGACATAATATTAAAGAAATGGTAAGTGTCTTAGAACATGCTAAGTCTATGAAAGGCCCTGTTCTGGTTCATGTTACCACCATAAAGGGTAAAGGATATAAATATGCCGAAAAGAAGCCTGCTGCTTACCATGGAATAGCACCTTTTGAAATCGAAACCGGAAATTTAAAGAAGCAAGGATCTAAGAGCTATTCAGACGTTTTTGGCCAGAAAATCTGTGAATTGGCCTTAAAAGATGACAGCATTATTGCTATAGCTGCAGCTATGACTGACGGCACAGGACTTTCTGATTTTAGAAATCTTTATAGAAAGCGTTTCTTTGATGTTGGAATTGCTGAACAACATGCCGTTACACTAGCGGCAGGCCTTGCTATGGGTGGCGCAAAACCCGTTGTAGCCATTTACTCAACATTTCTTCAACGCGCATATGACCAAATATTACATGATGTGGCACTGCAAAATCTGAGTGTAGTATTTGCTATAGACAGAGCAGGGGTTGTTGGTGATGATGGGGAGACGCATCAGGGAATCTATGATGTCTCTTTTTTATATACTATACCTAATATGACAATATTATCCCCGGCCTCGCCAAGAGAGCTAAAATCCATGCTTGAATACGTTCTTGTAGAACATCAAGGACCTATTGCAATTCGCTACCCAAGGGGATCGGATGATGATTTTGAAGGCTCTGAAAAGCCTTTTGAATTAGCTCGAGGAACACTTTTGAAAAAGGGTGATGATGTTACTTTGATTGGTGTGGGTCATATGGTTGGAATTACTCTTAAGGCCGCTGAGCTACTTGAAAAGCAGGGAGTATCTTGTGATGTAATTAATCCGAGAACTCTGCGTCCTGTAGACGATGAGTTAATACTCGCCTCTGCCAAGAAGACAGGTAAAGTTTTTGTAATTGAGGATGTTGTTAAAAATGGGGGCTTTGGCTCCTATGTGATAGAGTCAATTAATAATGCTAGAATTGATGCACAGGTAACAGTTTTGGGACTCCCGGATAAGGGCATAGAGCATGGAAAAAGAGAATTAATTTATAAAAGATACGGTTTAGATGCCGAGGGAATTACAAAAAGCGTTATAGAAGTACAATCGTGTGAATAAGCACTGAAAAAATCTTGGGCAGAAGTCATTACACCCAAGGTGCTTTAGAAATAGAGGTAAACATGGCCAAGGAAAGATTAGATTTAATCTTGTTCTCGGATTAGACGCCAATCACAGGGATATGTTTTATAAAGTATTAATTGAAGTATATTCGCAAAGCCCTGCTACCTATATTATGTAATGATCTATGCTCAAATTCTATATTGCAGCTGGAATCAAAATTTTAAGATCTTCTAATGTATCAGAATTTAGGAAAAGTTTAATTATCCTCTTATTGGGTGAAGAATATATAATATGGTCGTCCGATTCACCTAAGCTCGTATTAATAGTATGAATTGAATCTTCCTCAAGAAGGTCAAAACTAAAATCATCTTGATCCTTATCAATACATGAGTCTAGACGTACCCATTTATCTAATTCTTCAATATAAACTCCATTAAAACCATGCACCACAAGTCTTTCGAAATTGTTATCATATAGAACCTGATAACAGAAGCCTGCAGGTATACCAGCGGCTCTCATAAGAGCAGCAAGAAGATGGGCTTTGGCAAAGCAGGTACCATGGCCTTGATCTATAACCTCAGATGCTTTTGTAGTAACGCTTGTTGCATTTATTTGGAAAGAATGAAAAACATGGTCCAGGGTAAATTCGTAGATTGAGCGCACTTTAGAAATATCGTCGCTTAGACCGTTTATAAGCTGATCAACGGCATTCTGAACTAATGGATTGTCGTAGTCAATAATATCACTATACTCTAGATAAGAACTATAATCCGACCTTTCCGGACTGGGGTCAGGCATTAGAAAACTCAACTCCTTTATTGATTTCTTTAATAGTAATATGCTACCATTGTTTTGTGTATGATGCAATACCTATGGGCAATTATACACACAAGAAGAAAATAGTGAATGGAAGGATTATTATGCAGTCTGAAAACCGGGCAGAATACTATAAACCTAAAAAATTACCTACACCCTTTGATTCAGGACTTATATATACAGTTATTGCCATACTTTATGTATATGTAGCTAAGCTAGTAGGTGCACTTAATTTTCCCCAAGAGATTAATTTATTGCTCTCACAGATTCTTTTTTTTGTTGTTCCACCAATACTTCTGGCTAGAGCTCGGGGATATGACATCAAGAAAACCTTCAGGCTAAAGGCGCCAAGACTTACCGAGGCGGCCCTTATGCTTGTTATGAGTCCGGTGATGGTTATTGCAGGTATTTCTGCCGGATATATTGGACTATTATCGGTAAAGGGCATCTTTGGAAGAGTATATTTAGATAATTCTATTAACAGCTTGGCAGGCAATACTCTTTTAGTAACCCTACTTTTGATGGCTGTTCTTCCTGCTATATGTGAAGAATTTCTTTTTAGAGGAATGATACAAAGAGGCATGGAGAAATTAGGGATGGGGTGGTCGATTTTCTTAAGCGGAATTCTTTTTGGCCTGTTTCATTTTGACTTTCAACGCTTGGCTGCCCAAGCTCTTATCGGATTTTTATCGGCATATGTGGTCTACAGGACAGATTCAATCTTTAATGGAATGATTCTTCATTTTATGAATAACGGTTTATTACTTCTAATATCTCATAGCATAACTAGTACACAACCACCATCCAATTATTCTCAGGTTAATGTGACCGATCCGTTCGATCTTCCAGAGTTCACACAATTAGCACAGGATTATGGGATATCATTGCAAGAAATAATCGGTATTTCAGGAGCAATTTTTGCAGTTGTTTTAGTAGTTGCTCTTGTGGTTATATTCGGTCTATTACTTGTTCTTAGAGCGATAACACCTAAACATTCCCAAGATACAGGTAGCCTAAAGGGAAAAAAGGTGGGCATATTAATGGGTTTACCGGGATTACTACTCATAGCCGTTGTATATACTACTTTAGGTATGAAATTACTTGAAAATCCACTGGGTCAAAGCATTTTGAGGTTTATGGGGATATACTAATATAGTGAGAGAATGGGTGTCGGACGCTGGGCTCCGGCTGTCGGATGCTGATGCCGGATAATAGCAGTTGGACGTTGATGCTGGAAATCGGATGCTGGATGTTATAGGCTGGAAAATAGATGTTGGATATTGGATA
>CAYMAE010000024.1:11020-33935 GCA_964388375.1 uncultured Ruminiclostridium sp. | reverse complement strand
CATATAACAAGGCTCCCAAAGATTATACTCTGGGAGCCCTTTATTATAATATGGTAAGTAGTTTAATCAATCTGTTTCTTTGAATCAACACTAATTCTGCGAGGTGGAATGATTTGTATTCCAATTTCTTCAAATATTTTAATAAGCTTAATATTTATATCCTCGGTTACTTCCAAATAGTTCAAATAGGCTGTGGTTTTTGTAAAATAGTATATTACTAATTGTAAAGAAGCATCTTCAAATCCACTTAACTGTACTACAATGTACTCTTGATTTACGTCTTGATGGTTTTCTAATAATTCTCTTATTCTTGCCAACAAATCATTTATTTTATCGGAAGGGGTATCAAGGGGTATATTAAGATTGAAGCTTACTCTTCTTTTTCCCATCTTGGTCCAATTCGTAATAGGCTCATTGCTCATAATTGAATTAGGAACACTGGTTAAGGCATTAGCAAAGGTTCTTATTTTTGTGCTTCTAAACCCGATCGCTTCAACAAAACCTTCAACTGTATTAGTTTGAATCCAATCACCAATATCGTAAGTTCTGTCGGACATAATTGTAACGCTACCTATTAAGTTTGAAGCGGCATCCTTTGCGGCAAGAGATATTGCAAGTCCTCCAATACCAAGGCCTGTAATTAAGCCAGTAACATCAAATCCCCATTCTTTAATTATCATAAAGACTTCTATAACAACAACTACTATCTTTAAACTATTCCTGAATAGTCCTATCAAAACTGGACTTATCTTTTTCTCGGATTTGTGTAGAAAATTCTCAAATATTATTGCGACATAGTCGGCGGCTTTGTAAAAAAAGTAGAAAAGTACTATTATAAAAAATGTTCTAAACAGACGGTTGACAATAGCTTGAATTCCGATAGGAAGAGCAAGTATACCCAACGCCAGCCATATGCTAAATCCCAAAACGAATACCCTGGCGGGTTTTTCTAAAGTAGTTAATAAAATATCACCCAAATCATTTTTTGTTTTTTTCGTAAACTTATGCAGAAGCTTAATAATCCACTTTATTAATATTTTTCGAAACAAAATGCCAACTAAGACAATTACTAACGAAGTGACTATTCTTATTAAGAAAGGTTGTAAATTAATATATTTACTTATAAAAGCATTAACATCACTATAAATCATTGTTGTACCTCCTAGATATTATTATATTAAAAATTAAAAATGATTCAAGTAAACTATAATTATTATGAGTAAAGTGATGCTGCTAAGAATTAGTCAAAATCAAGATAGTATTTGTAATAAAATGTATTTTAATATATAATAATTTTAATAATCTATGGCAAAACTGGGAGTTGAATGTATGAACAGTAATGAAGATAATATTATGAAGAAAATCGTTAACAATATGTCCAAAGTTATAGTTGGAAAAGAGTCTACTACAAAATTAATGGTTATTGCATTGGCATCTTCAGGTCATGTCCTATTAGAAGATGTTCCCGGTATAGGTAAAACAACGATGGCCTATGCTATGGCAAAATCAGTTAATTTGTCATTCAATCGTATACAGTTTACTCCAGATGTTTTACCCTCTGACATTACCGGTTTTACTATGTTCAATCAAAAAACTAATGATTTTGAGTACAGAAGTGGTAATATTATGAGTAATGTTATTCTGGCAGATGAAATAAACAGGACCTCACCCAAAACTCAGGCTAGTATGCTAGAAGCAATGGAGGAAAAACAAGTTACAGTAGATGGTAATACACACCCATTACCAAAACCATTTATGGTTATTGCTACTCAAAACCCCGTTGAGTACATGGGTACATATCCTTTGCCTGAGGCCCAATTAGATCGTTTCCTAATGAAATTATCTATTGGATATCCTAGTAAAACAGAAGAAACAGATATTTTATATAGATTCAAAAATGAAAACCCGCTTCATACTTTACAGCCTGTCAGCACTGTCGATGAAATTAAAGAGCTTCAGACAAAAGTTCGAGATATTACTGTCGATGATAGCCTAGCATCGTATATAGTAGAATTGATTTCGGCTACAAGACGCCATGAGCACGTTGCCCTTGGTTGTAGTCCTAGAGCGTCTATAAGTCTTTTTAGAGCCGCTCAAGCTTCTGCAGTATATGATGGGAGAGATTATGTTATTCCAGATGATATAAAAAGTCTTGCTGTTTTTGTTTTAAGTCATAGACTCCAACTGAAGCAGGAGGCAATAATTAAGCGTGTAAGCAATGAAAACGTAATTTATGACATTGTAAACAAGTTAAATGTTCCTGTAAAGACTAAGGCTAGATAGGATAATAACATATGAAAAATAACGGAGACGATTCTTCTATTAAGTTAAAAGAAAAACATAATAGGGAAACATTTGTTTTGGGGTATGTCTTGACCCTATTAATTTGCATATTATATGCGTTTTTTTATGGTGGATTCTACCCGTTCACACTTTTGTATTTAGTCATATCGTTACCGATACTATCAATATTATATCTAGCAATTATTTATTTTACATTTAGATGCAGCCAGGAATTAAATGAAAGAATCTTCATAAAGGGTGAATATGCCTCTTACATTCTGCATCTTGAAAACGCTTCTTTTTTATTTATACCGTTCATTAAGATCAATATGTATATAGAAGGCCAAGTCATTTGCAAGAAAATGAAGAATATTAAACTCTCTTTATCTCCGTTTTCAAGACGTAACTTTGAATATAACATTGAATTATTCTATAGAGGGCTCTACGATATAGGGGTTAGCTCCATAGAAATTAGTGATCTTTTAGGTTTGTTTACTTATACCGTATACCCTCCCGAAAAAAAGACCATTCTTGTAAGACCTAGAATAATACAGAAATACTCTCTTGACGATATGTCAGCAATAATTAATGAAGGCGAACAGTCCAATGAATACAATGATATAGGAAATGATGAGCTTGTAAATATAAAAGACTATGTATACGGCGACAGCTTTAGAAAAATTCATTGGAGTTTATCTTCAAAGTTTAGAAAATTAATGGTGAGAGAAACAAAAAATGAAACTAAAAGCGAATCAATATTCTTTCTAAACCTTTATAAGCATGAAGTACTCGATGAGGCCACACTGTTAAAAGAGGACTGCCTCATTGAAGAGGTTTTAAAGCATATTAATTATTACTTAAAAAAGAGTATGTCTCTAAGACTGAGCTTTTTTAGTGGAGAGCTACAAACTGTTAGAGGGTCTGTACACCAAGACTTTCTTAATATTTATAATTTTTTATCTGAGGTTAGATTTAATCAGAACTATAACTTCACTCAAACTATTGAGCCTTTTATAGAAAAAAGTCAGTTTGGAAACCTCTTATACATTTTCACTGTAACAATTACTGCAAATATGATTGATACATTATTAAAGATTAAGAATAAAGGCTTTAGTATTTGGCTTTATTTTATTGAGTTTGAGCTTATTGATTCTGATGAATCAAAAGAAGAGGATATTATTGAGGTATTAGCTAAGCAAAACATCAATGCTAATAGGTTAATTCCTTTAATTACAACAGAACATGAAGTAAATGATAATTTGGATAATACCGTATTGGAAGGAGCATAGCCCTTTGAAGCGTTTATTAGATAGCTTGTCTTGGTTTATTATTGGCTTACTATATGTCTTTGTTATGTCAGGCCTAATGAGTAATATTCTTTACGGTGAAGGCGGGATTAGCTATTATACTGTCTTATTTATTTCTATAGTTTTTTATGGACTCGCAAACATTGTTTTTTTAAACCGAAATACTGTTAAAGTATTTGCAGCTATTACTATTATTATTGCTATCATTGCAGCTATTTATTGTTTAAATAACGAAGCTATTATGAAATCACTTTATAAGCATGCAGGGCAGATGTATATAGTTTGGGATAAAATTCTTACACGTTACGAATTAGAAGCAGAAACTTATCTATATCTTAGAATTTCACTGATTGTTACAGCAAATATTGCGTCTATTCTGGTAATAAATTTATTTAAGAAAATTAAGAGCTTCTTTATTCTTAATGGAATCATACTAGTGTTTTTTATATTTTCTAACTCTATTACTAAAAGTGAAAACAAGGTACTTTTTATTATCTTTTGTGTGCTAATCATAATTTCGTTTATTAATAAGGTGTCAGCAAAAAAAGCCAAGGACGGATTGTTGCCAGACGAGCTATCATTGGGAAGTATGCTAATATGTACTATACCAATTATTCTTATACCTGTGTTTTTCATAGCTAGAATACCAAAAAGTGAATTACCTATTCAAAATAATATGATTGGAACAATAAATAGTCTTATGTCTGAATTTGAAAACCGTTTTAAATATACTGAATTTGAAACCTTTAGTCTTTCTTCAATAGGCTTTACCAATAAAGATACAAATCGTTTAGGCGGGGATATAACTGCAAATAATATTGAAGTATTAAGAGTAAAAACAAAACTTCGTACATATCTTAGAGGCGCGACATATAACTCCTATGACAATAGTACGTGGACAACGTCATACTCGCTAAATGACGCTAATGAATATGACTTGAATGAGACTCTTGACGCCTGGTCTTACATACCAGTTGAGGAGTTGTTTATTAATGAAAGCAATGATGATTTAGAATTCTTAGAAAATCTTAAAAACGGCGATTTAGAATCATTGCTGTTTCCTACCTACTCCATGGAAATAACAATTAGAAATTTAAAAACCAATCTCCTATTTATACCCTTAAAATGCAATATGCCTTTACGCTATGCAGGAAATAAAGTAATTCCTACTTATGAAGTAAACAGTTGTATTGCTACAACCGATCCAATACTAAAGAGAGGGGATAGGTATAAACTTACTTTTATCCAACCTCTGTATGGAGACGATTTATTTAAAAAGGCTCTTAGATACAGTAGAGATGATTTATATAATGAAGTTATAAAAGAATTAAATAACGAGAAATCTTACTTATCATATCAATATTTATCATTACCCGAATCTTATTACATTTCTGTTGAACCTGGTATTATTCTTCCATCCATTAACGAAGACTCTTTAAGCCCCGAGCAAAAAGAGATTCAGGAGAAACTCAAATTACTCGATGAGAAAATAGGTGTATTATCTCAATTAGAGTATAAATCGAATGAGATATATAACCACTTTACAAAAATACCTGAGGATATGCCTGATCGAGTAATTGAATTATCCCATGAAATATCAGATGATTATGATACAGATTATGATAAAGTTGTAGCGATCGAACAATATTTAAGGGGTAATCATACATATACTTACAGCCCAGGGGAAGTACCTGTAGACAGGGATTTAGTCGATTACTTTTTATTTGATAAAAAGGAGGGCTACTGCTCATACTATGCCACTTCAATGGTGATATTATTAAGATCTATTGGTATTCCTGCTCGATATGTTGAAGGCTATGTATTACCTTCAGAACAAATATTTGAAGATGTTTATGCAATTACAAATCAAAACGCTCATGCATGGGTCGAGGTATATTTTGAAGGTTTTGGCTGGATGGCCTTTGAACCCACATCTGCATATGCCGGAACTATGAACTATAGGTCTGCTTTTTCTGATCTTTCTTATCAGGAAAATTTATCATATCAGGAAATGATGGAACGATATAAAAGCAGCCAATTTTCAAACAATACTTATACGCCTACAAATCCTCTTCCTACAAATGAGAATAAATCTAAGGATGTTAAGAAAATATTAGGATTCATATTGTTAGGAATTATTGCCTTAGTAATTGCATTAATAATTATCGATCTATTTATCATAATAATTATGTCAATAAAGTTTAAAATAATTAAAAAGGAAAAAGCTCTCTTAATTAGGTACTATCATATGATAAAGTGGCTATCCATCAAAGGATACAAGATTGAGATAGGAACGACAGCTAGAGAATTTGCAGATAAAATAGATGAAACATTTTATCTTCCGTATACATTCGGAGAAGTAACGGAAGTCTTCTCAAAAGTACGATATGGCCATCAGAGTATTACTGATTCTGAGGTTGATATGGTTAATAAAACGTACAAAGCATTAAGAACGCAAATACTAAAAGAAATGGGCATTAAGCGTTATCTACCCTTAAGAAGGTTAATTCTTAGCATATGAAATTTTTACCCTATTTATTATTAAACTGATCTAATGCATATAGGAATACTTACGTAAACCTATATTTTGAGCAATTGTTAAATTGTCTACTATATGTGTACTTTCATGCTGTGAAATGTTATTATATACTTAAGTTTGGTCAATAATAATAGTGTTAAACTTAATAAAAATGCTTACAAGGGAGACAGTAGTCTATGAGCCTTAACCTAATAAATATTACTTCAGGGAAATCTTATTATGATGTACCCAAAATCGATACACTTAAAGAAATGTTAGAATTGTGCGAAGAAAACTATTTAGATGAAATAGCTTTTAAATACCGTAATAAACCTCGTAATGAAGTTATTAACAAAACATATAAAGAGTTTATTAATGATACTAGAGCTTTTGGAAGTGCGTTATTTGATTTAGGGCTTGAGGGCTCACATGTAGCCATAATTGGCGAGAATAGATATGAGTGGGTTGTTTCATACTTAGCGGCTGTTAATGGGGTTGGTGTAGCAGTACCTTTGGATAAAATGTTGCCCGAAAATGAGATAACAACCATGCTTGATAGGGGAGAAGTTGACGTTTTAGTTTATTCAAGTTCTTTTCAGGAAAAGGTAAATGACATAACTAAAAACAATACTAAACTTAAAGCAGTAATCTGTATGAATCCTGAAAATGATGAGGATGTTGCAAATGATGGCTTTTATTCTTTTGATTATTTATTAACAAAAGGATATGAGTTGCTTAATTCAGGCTACAAAAAGTATGTTGATAAAACAATTGATCCTCACGTATTGAGTGTCTTAATATTTACGTCTGGAACATCGGCCTCTTCTAAAGCTGTTATGCTAAGCCATAAGAATATTTGTGCTGATATTATGGCCCTTGGTGGAGTTGTTAATTTTAAACCAGGGGATAGTGTTGTTTCAATACTCCCACTTTCTCATACCTTTGAAAATACTACGGGATTATTATTTCCATTGTTTTTGGGTATCACAATATGTATAAGTGACGGGCTTAAATATTTTTCAGGTAACCTTACTGAATATAAGCCTGCATGCCTTATAGGCGTTCCTTTGATATTTGATAAATTTAAAGAGCGTATAATGGCTGAAGTAAAGAAAAAGGGCATGGAAAAAAAGGTAAGGGTATCAATGTCCATTGCTAACTTTCTTAGTCGTTTAGGCATAAATTTAAAAAGAAAACTGTTCAAACAGCTCCTAGAACCCTTTGGAGGAGACCTTCAGGTTATTGTTACCGGCGGTGCTGGTATGGAGGTCGATACCGTAAAGTTTTATGAGAATATTGGTGTTAGGGTTTATCAAGGTTATGGATTAACTGAAACATCTCCAGTTGTTGCCGGTGGCAATGATTTTGTTCGCAAAACAGGCACATGTGGCAATCCGCTACCTGGCGTGACAGTTGCTGTAGATAATCCTGATTTCAAGGGCACAGGCGAGCTTGTCATCAAGGGTGATACTGTCATGTTAGGCTATTGGGAAAATCAAGAGGCTACTAATGAGGCAATCATTGATGGCTGGTTCCATACAGGTGATTTGGGAAGCATTGATAGAAAGGGACTTGTTAAAGTAACCGGCAGAGTAAAATCCATGATTGTATTAAACAATGGTAAAAAGGTGTTTCCAGAAGAGCTTGAAAACTATATAAATAAGATTCCTTATGTAAAAGAATCATTGGTATGGGGAGAAACAATTACCAATGGAAGTGTAGAGATTTGTGCAAAGATTATATTAGATAAAGAAAATTTAACTGAAGCCATAAAATGTCCTGAGGATGAGAGTGCAATTAAGAAACTTCTTGATAAGGCTATTAAGGATGTAAACAAGCTTATGCCAGTATATAAAACGATTCGTTACTATGTGTTTAGTTATGAAGATCTAATAAAAACTACTTCCATGAAGATTAAACGCTATGTAGAAACAGCCGAAATAAGGGATTTATTTAATATATTAACGACATCTATCAAAAATTCAACAGGTAGGAATATTGATAGGCTAAAGGAAATGCTCTCAAAAAGAGCAGAAAATTACTGAAATAAAAAGGTAGAGTAATCTACCTTTTTAAATTATTTGGCTAATTTTTTTTGCTATCGCTTGTATACAAAAAACACTTGTATTATAATACTTCTTATGAATATCATTACCCTATACCTAAGCTATAACTTGATTTCAAAAAAAATTAAGGATTGTTATAGTTTTTATTAGTAAGTATTTGTTAAGATATACAAAGATAACATTATTTATTCATCACGCGCAATTGAAAGGAGCAGTTTTTATTATGAGTCAATTTTTGCAAAGAATCACACAGCGTGCTAAGGAAAACAAAAAAACTATAGTTCTTCCTGAAGCCACTGATATCCGTACCATTAAGGCCGCAGCCATGATCTTAGAGCAAGATTTCGCAAATATTGTTCTTGTTGGAGAAGAGGAAAAAATTAACGAGCTTAAAGGTGATTTGGATATTAGTCGAGCAACAATAGTTAATCCAAAGACTTCAAAAAAGTTTGAAGATTATGCTAATAGTTTTTATGGGCTTAGAAAACATAAAGGTGTAACCATAGAAAAAGCTCGCGAAACCATGCAAAACTCACTTTATTGGGGAGTAATGATGGTAAAGCTAGGGGAGGCCGACGGTATGGTGGCTGGTGCAGTAAATTCAACAGCGAATACGCTTAGACCAGCACTTCAAATTTTAAAAACAGCTCCTAATGTAAAATTAGTTTCAGCGTTCTTTGTAATGTGTGTTCCAAATTGTGAATATGGACACAATGGAACATTTATATATGCAGATAGTGGGCTTGTAGAGAATCCTAATGCTGAAGAGCTATCAGAGATCGCCGTATGCTCTGCAAAAACCTTTAAAGGGCTAGTTGAGGCTGATCCTAAGGTTGCAATGCTATCTTATTCAAGCTATGGAAGTGCAAAGAGTGAATTAGTAGACAAGGTTGTCGAAGCTACTAAGTTAGCTAAGAATAAGGCACCTGATATTCTCATAGATGGAGAACTACAGGTAGATGCAGCAATAGTGCCTGGAATTGCTCAAAGCAAGGCTCCTGACAGCCCATTAAAGGGAGAAACCAATGTTTTGGTATTCCCAGATCTTAATGTTGGAAACATAGCATATAAGCTAACTCAGAGATTGGCCAAGGCAGAAGCATATGGGCCTATTACTCAGGGTATAGCAAAGCCTGTAAATGATTTATCAAGAGGCTGCTCTGCTGAGGATATTGTTGGCGTAGTAGCGATTACCGCCGTTCAGGCTAATTTAAATAATTAATATCAGGGGGAATAAATATAATGAAAATTTTAGTTGTTAATGCAGGAAGCTCATCATTAAAGTATCAACTAATAAATATGGAAGAACAAATCGTTTTGGCAAAAGGCCTTTGCGATCGTATTGGTATACCTGGATCACTTATTAAACATAATACTGTTGATGGTAGATCTGTCACAAAGGAAATAGTAATGAATGACCATAACGATGCTATTTCTGCACTAATTAATGTCTTAACACATGAAGAATGGGGAGTCATCAAATCTCTTGATGAGCTTAATGCCGTAGGGCATAGGGTTGTTCATGGTGGCGAGAAATTCTTTAAATCAGTAATCATTAACGATGAGGTAATGGAAACTTTAGAGGATTGCGTAGAACTTGCGCCTCTTCATAACCCACCAAATATTATGGGAATAAAGGCTTGCCAGCATAATATGCCTGATGTACCTCAAGTTGCAGTTTTTGATACTGCTTTCCATCAAACTATGCCTCGAAGAGCATTTCTTTATCCTGTACCTTATGAATACTATGGAAAATATAGAGTTAGAAAATATGGTTTTCATGGGACAAGTCATAAGTACGTTGCTAATCGTGCGGCTGACATACTAGGAAAGCCTATTGAGCAGCTGAAGATTGTTACATGTCATTTAGGGAATGGCTCAAGTATTACAGCTATAGATGAAGGAAAGTCGATTGATACCTCAATGGGCTTTACTCCTTTGGATGGATTACCTATGGGAACCCGCTGTGGAGCTATTGACCCAGCTATTGTAACCTATATCATGAATAAAGAAGGTCTAACAGCTGATCAAATGGATACAATTTTGAATAAAAAATCAGGTGTATTAGCTATATCTGGTGTTTCAAGTGATTTCAGAGATTTAGATGAAGCAGTTGATAATGGTAATGAAAGAGCATTTTTAGCACTTTCAATATTTGCATATCAAATTAGGAAATTTATTGGAGCATATGCTTGTGCAATGGGTGGATTGGATGCCGTAGTATTTACTGCAGGTATCGGAGAAAACAATTCTGTTATGCGTACAAACGTATGCAAGAAACTCGATTTCTTAGGTATTGAAATTGATGAAGAAAAAAATAAAATTAGAGGCGAAGAAGTAGATATTAGTACCCCTGATGCAAAGGTGAGAACTCTTGTAATTCCAACTAACGAAGAATTTGCCATTGCAAAAGAGACACAGAAATTGCTTAGCTAATTGTTGACAAGCTTTATCGGACGCTATAGAATTGAAAGGTAAAGGGCAATTCCTTTACCTTTTTTATATCCGAAAATATTGTATGATTATATAAATAAAGCTAAAGGCCTCTGTTAACTAAGTATAAAGAAAGTAAATTAGAAAGAATAATTGTATTTAGTTAACAGAACAAGCTAAATCCTTTGGAGGAAAGTATGAAAGTATCTAAATTTGGTGGTTCGTCTATGGCAAACAGTGAACAGATTAAAAAGGTCTGTTCTATAGTGACAAGCGATCCAGACAGGAAGGTTGTTGTTGTGTCCGCTCCAGGTAAACGCTATGATAATGACATAAAAGTTACTGATATGCTCATTGACTGTGCTAATAAGTATTTAGCTAATGAGAACTACAGTGATGTATTAAATAACATAACCGAGCGCTATGCAGAGATTGCAAGAGACTTAGGGCTCAATAATAATATAGTAGATGACATCGAAAACAACCTTAAAACACGACTATCCATGCATTATAATTCTCAGGCAAAGTTTATGGATAGAATGAAGGCTGCTGGTGAGGATAATGCTGCTCGTTTAATAGCTAATTATCTTCAAAGTCAGGGCATATGTGCTTGTTATCTAAACCCTAAAGACGCAGGACTGTTTTTGAGTGATGAGTATGGAAATGCTAGAGTATTACCTCAATCCTACAAAAATCTTAATAAAATTAAATCCATGGATGGAATTATTGTTTTCCCTGGTTTTTTTGGCTATTCTCTATCTGGAGAAGTAGTAACATTTCCAAGAGGAGGCTCTGACATTACAGGTTCAATTCTAGCAGCCGCTCTAGAGGTAGAGGTTTATGAGAATTTTACTGATGTAGATTCTGTGTTTGTTGCAAGCCCAAAGATAGTCAAAAATCCTAAACCCATAAAAACGCTAACATACCGCGAAATGAGAGAGCTTGCTTACGCAGGTTTTTCAGTACTTCAGGAAGAGACTTTAGAGCCAGTATACCAAAGAGGGATTCCTGTAAATATTAAGAATACTAATAACCCTTCTTCCTCGGGTACAATGATTACCCCTACTCGTGATAATTTAGAGTACCCTTTAGCTGGAATAGCAGGTGATAAGGGGTTTTGCTCTATTAATATTAATAAATATATGATGAATAGGGAAGTAGGATTCGGAAGAAAAGTATTGCAAATATTAGAGGAAGAATTTGTCCCATTTGAACATATGCCCTCTGGAATTGATGACATATCCATTATAATCAAAAAGAAATATCTAGATGATGACAAGAAAAGTCGCATCATGGAAAGAATTGCCAAAGAACTTCGCGTTGATAGTGTGAGTATTGAATATGACTTAGGAATAGTAATGGTTGTAGGCGAAGGCATGAAAAAGACAGTAGGTATTACAAGTAGAGTATCTGAAGCATTATCAAAAGCTAGTGTAAACATAAGAATGATAAATCAAGGGTCCTCAGAGGTTAGTATCATGTTTGGTGTTTCTGAAAATGATGTAAACAGAGGAATTGTTGCAATATATAATGAGTTTTTTGGTTAAAAGGCTATGAATACGTGGTATATGGTATATGGTATAATGGATTAATGTAATATTTGTAGTATGGTAGGAGATGTTTTATTATGATTTTAGTATTGAAGCCTGGTGCGTCCAGGGAACAGACAGATGAATTATTAAGCCAAATAAAAGCCAAAGGTTTTGATGTTCACATATCGGTAGGTCTTGATACAACAATTGTTGGACTGATAGGTGACACTACAATAATCGACAGGCGCAATTTTTCTTCCTTTGATATTGTTCAAAATATATTGAAGGTAACAGAACCCTTTAAAAAGGCTAATCGTATGTTCCATCCAGATGATACTGTCATTAATGTGGATGGAAGAAAAATAGGTAAAGACAATTTCGCAATAATAGCTGGTCCTTGCTCAGTTGAAAGTGAGAATCAAATTGTAGAAATTGCTAAGCAATTAAAAAAGACAGGGGTCACATTTTTAAGAGGCGGTGCCTATAAGCCTAGAACCTCGCCTTATAGCTTTCAGGGCCTAGGTTTAGAAGGGTTAGACCTGTTGAAAACAGCACGAGCAGAAACTGGTCTTCCCATAGTATCAGAGATTATGTCTACTGATGTCATTGATAGGTTCGTCGAAGATGTTGATATCATTCAAATAGGCGCAAGGAATATGCAAAATTTTGTTTTGCTCAAAGAACTTGGTAGAACTCAAAAACCAATTCTTTTAAAGCGAGGATTATCAGCCACCTTAGAGGAATGGCTCATGTCTGCTGAATATATCATGAGCGAAGGAAATGAGAATGTAATTCTTTGTGAGCGCGGCATAAGAACATTTGAAACCTATACTCGAAACACACTTGATCTAAGTGCTGTTCCAGCAATAAAAAAGCTAAGCCATTTACCGATAATTGTGGATCCAAGCCATGGTACGGGTAAAGCATGGATGGTAGGAACCATGTCAAAGGCAGCTTTAGTATCTGGTGCTGATGGAGTGGTAATAGAGGTTCACAATAATCCTAAATGTGCCTTTAGTGATGGAGAACAGTCCATTACCCCCGAAGAGTATTCTAAAATAATTCCAATGCTTAATAAGCTGGCAGACATAGAGGAAAAGAAATTGGAGGTTAACCCGTGAGAATTGTATCTGTAAATACAGAGGGAAGAGCCTATGATATTTTAATTGAATCAGGCCTTATTAAAAAAATACCAGAAATTATAAAGAATAAATACCATGATAAAAAAATTGCGCTTATTACTGATAGTAATGTGTTTGAGCTTTATGGTAAGGATTTATATCAATGCCTGAAAAATGAAGGTCTATCTGTTGTTCCTATAGTTTTTAATGCAGGGGAAAGAAGTAAAAATATCGATGAATTAAGTCGAATATATAATAAACTTGCCAATAATTCTTTTACCAGAAGTGATGTAGTAATTGCTTTTGGAGGAGGAGTCACAGGTGATATGGCAGGTCTTGCTGCTGCTACCTTTTTAAGAGGATTAGGGTTTGTTCAAATTCCGACCACTCTATTAGCTATGGTAGATTCAAGCATTGGCGGTAAGGTTGCCGTAGATTTACCACAGGGCAAAAATCTCATAGGTACATTTTATCAACCCGATATGGTATATACTGATCCTGAGCTTTTAAAATCTCTTAGTGATAAACAATTCTCCAATGGTATGGCAGAGCTAATAAAGCATGGAATTATTAGAGATATTAGCCTCTTTAACAGTATTATTGATAGGGCTGCAGGATTTAATTACAGTGCTTTATCTGATACTCTTGACCAATATATTTATGATAGCTGCGAAACAAAGCGCAAAATCGTTGAGCTAGATGAATTTGATAATGGTATACGCCAATTACTTAACTTTGGTCATACAGTCGGCCATGCAATAGAAAAGGTTGAAAACTACAATGGAATGTCTCATGGTGAGGCTATTTCAGTGGGAATGGTAATAATGACTCTACTTACTGAGAAAATAGGTCTTACACAAAAAGGTGAAGCACAGAAGCTAAAGAAAGCGCTTCATAAGCTTGGACTTCCTGTAGAATTGCCAAATCTTAATGTAAGTGAACTAATTAATGCCATCTCATTAGATAAAAAGAACCGTTCAGGTAAAATAACAATAGCCTATATTGAGCAGATTGGTATTGGGAAGTTAAAACAGTTAGATCTTAATCAAGTGGAGGGAGACCTTTATGAGCTCATTAGGAATAATATCTAAGCCCTTAAATGGGACAATCATGGCCCAACCATCTAAGAGTATGGCTCATAGAGCTATTATTTGTGCTTCCTTAGCAAATGGAGTAAGTAATATTGATAATATTGTTTTATCCGATGATATAAAAGCAACCTTAGGTGCTGTCGAAGCCTTAGGGGCTGACATTATCATAAGTAAAAGTGCTAAATACCAGGGTAGAAAATCAATTAAAATTAAAGCACGAGGAAAAATAAATATTAGAAATAATGAAATTGATTGCATGGAATCGGGTACAACGGCACGCTTCATCATTCCAATCACACGTTTAAATAATGAGTCCGTAACTATAAAAGGAAGAGGTCGTCTTGTAGAAAGACCATTCGAAGTATATAAGGACCTGTTTTCTGATAATGGAATAGAATATCATGATTCGAATGGTAAAATGCCAATATATCTAGCTGGACAATTAGAAGCAGGCGAATATACTCTTCCTGGAAATGTTAGCTCTCAATTTGTTTCAGGCTTACTTTTTGCATTGCCACTATTAAATTTACCATCCAGAATTATTATTTCTGGAAAACTTGAGTCATTACCTTATATTCAAATGACCCTTCAGGTTCTAGAAGAGTTTGGCATTAGTATTGAACATGATAGTGAATATAAATGCTATAATATAAAGCCACATCAGGAATATAAGCCATTAGAGAACTATAGCGTAGAGGGTGATTGGTCCCAGACTGCATTCTTTTGTGTCATGGGCGCTATTTCAGGCAAAATTACAATTGAAGGATTAAATACAAACTCTCTACAGGGAGATAAAGTTATTTTAGATATTTTAGAGTCTATGGGTGCTAAAGTAGACTTTTCAAATAAGGGAATAACTTTTTATAAATCAGAACTAAATGGTACAACTGTTGATGTTTCTCAATGCCCCGATTTAGTTTCTGCAATAGCTGTTGCAGGCTCTGTATCTAAAGGGAAAACTTCAATTATTAATGGTGCTAGGCTTAGAATTAAAGAATCGGACAGGATTTTAACAACATTTAAAGAGCTTCGAAATTTAGGGGCAGAAATCGAGGAACAAAATGATGGATTGGAGATTATAGGTAAACCTAAGCTTTCTGGTGGAAAAGCTTATGGCTCGGAAGATCACCGGATTGTTATGGCCCTTGCCTCAGCATCAACAGTGTGCAGTAATAATGTAGTAATTGAAGGCTATAACGCCGTCAGCAAATCATATCCTGAATTTTGGATGGATTTTGTTGCTTTGGGTGGGGAGGTTGAGTACTATTAGCAGTTTTTTTGGTAAAAATATTAAAATTTCTATATTCGGAGAGTCACACGGTCCTGCGATTGGAGTAGTTATAGACGGTTTGCCATCAGGTTTTTCTATTTATCAGGAAAAGCTTTTAAAAGACATGGCTCGAAGAAGGCCTAGCTCACAAAGCTATTCTACAAAGCGCAGAGAACCAGACGACGTAGAGATTTTAAGTGGTTATTATAATGATAGAACTACCGGGACACCATTATGTGCAATGATCCGTAATAAGGACACAAGAAGCAAAGACTATAGTGAGTTAGAGAGTCTTATGCGTCCTGGGCATGCAGATTATACAGGTTATATGCGATATAAAGGCTATAATGATATAAGTGGAAGTGGTCATTTTTCCGGAAGACTAACTGCGCCATTGGTGTTTGCTGGTTCTTTAATATCTCAAATACTAATTAATTCAAAGATTTTTATTGGATCACATATTGATAGTATTTTTGATAAACATGATCTAAGATTTAACGGAACTAACGTTACAGAAGAGCAGCTTAATAATCTTAAATACATGGATATTCCTGTTAATGATTTATCTTGCCAGCAGGCATTTTTAGATATAATAGATGATGCAAAGAGTAAATCTGACTCTGTTGGTGGAATAGTAGAAACGGCTATAATTGGCCTTCCAGCTGGAATTGGCTCACCTATATTTGATAATGTTGAATCAAATATAGCGTCCATTCTCTTTTCAATCCCTGCCGTCAAAGGTGTAGAATTTGGGCAAGGCTTTGATATAACATCTTTATATGGGAGTGAAGCTAATGATAGCTTCTATATAGAGAATAAGAAAATCTTGACAAGGACCAATAATAATGGTGGAATAAACGGCGGCATTACAAATGGTATGCCTTTACTATTAAGAACTGCTGTTAAGCCTACATCGTCCATAGCTAAGAAACAAGACACTATTGATATTAAAACATTGAAAAATGCAACATTAGAAGTAAAAGGAAGACATGATGCCTGTATTGTTCCAAGGGTAGTGCCAGTTATCGATGCTGCTTGTGCAATTTCAATATTTGATTTACTTATTGGTTATTATGGACTTGATAGATTTAATGGAGGCAAGAGTCTTTATGTTTAAAATTCATTTAGAAGAATTAAGATTAGAGATTAATAAGATAGATCGTGAAATTTCAACTCTTCTTCAAAATCGATTTGATTTAGTAGAACAAATCGCAGAATATAAAGCACAATTCAAAATGGAAGTTTTAGATAAAAGCCGTGAAGATATGGTCGTTGAAAACGTCTTATCTACAGTTAACAACCCGAACTATTCGGAGGCTATAAAATTAATATTTCAAAGTATTATGGAAAACTCTAAGAATTATCAGCAAAGGCAAATAAAAAGCATTGATAATCTACCTAAAAAACACTATGCTGTTATCGGTCGAAAACTAGCTCATAGCTTATCGCCCAACATTCATAATATATTCTTTAACAAAACCGGTATAGCAGCAAATTATGAGCAAATAGAGGTGGAACCAGAGGAGCTATCAAACCTTCTTGAGAAACTAAAAGATAATGGTCTTAGCGGTATTAATGTTACCATCCCATATAAAACCGAGATTATGAAGTCATTGGACTATGTATCTCCAATAGCCAAAAAAATTGGCGCGGTGAATACTATCGAGTTAGGTGAGCAATTTAAGGGGTATAATACTGACTATTATGGTTTTGGAAGAGCCTTAGATTATTATGGTTTTAAGGTAAAAGATAAATGCTGTGCTGTTTTAGGTAGTGGTGGCTCGGCAAGGGCTGTCTGCGCATATCTTGAAGATAATAAGACATCTAAAATAGTTTTTGTTTCAAGAGAACCACATAAAGCATCATTAAAGTTTCCTGGCTACGAGACTATATCAATTAATGATTTTACATCAGAAAAATTCGAATTAATTGTAAATGCTACACCTGTGGGTATGTACCCTAACGACAAAGTATCGCCAATTAATAAGGAACAGCTAAAAGGTGCCTCTTATGTCATGGACCTAATATATAATCCTAGTGAAACACTATTATTAAAATATGCTAATGAACTTGGAATTCCATGTTCTAACGGACTATACATGCTCGTTTCACAGGCCATAAGCGCTCAGGAAATCTGGCAAGGACTATCTTATGAACTGGATATTGTAAATGAGGTTTTTGAAGCATTAGTAAAGGAATTCTCATGAAGAATAATATTGTATTAATAGGGCTTTCAGGTGCTGGAAAGACCACTATTGCAGGCCATCTATCAACCTTATTAAACATGCCATTTGTTGATAGCGATGAAGTTATAGAAAAAGAACATGGCAAGATTTCTGACCTCTTTAGTTTAGATGAGGATCATTTCCGTCAGATAGAAAGCAAAGTCATATTAAGCCTTTCCTCGTTAAACGGTGTCATTATTGCTACAGGTGGGGGAGTCGTTCTTAATCCTGATAACATTAGGGCATTACAAGAAAAAGGTGTTATCTTTTACATTAAGAGGTCTGTAGAGGATATATTTAATTCCATTGATGCAAGTAATAGACCTTTAGTTAAGGCAAACCCAATTGATAATCTTAAAAAACTCTATTCTCAGAGAAGTCATCTCTATGAAAAATTTAGTGACTATACTATTGATGCTAGTCAAATGCAAAAAGCAATAAGTTCTATTAAGTCAATTTGGTCTAAAATATCATAGTCGAATAAAAACTACAATATATTTGATACAGGGTATATTTTTTTTGGTGAATATGAATTGAAGTATAAAGATATCTTGTACCTGCTTTTAATAATGCTTATCATCTATATTGTAGCAAGTTTTATTCCAGGCTTACTTCCAGATTCTCAACCAATATATTTAGAAAAAAAGTTATCAGATAATATTGAGAGTCAAAATGATCAAGAAAAATTAACGGAAGATCAAGAAAGCATTGTTGGGCTTGGTAGCCCAGTATCTAGCCCAATTGGGCTAGATAATCCAAATGAGCTTAACGATATAAGTAAGCAAGATGGAAATGATGATTTACTTGAAGAAGCTGATTCAGAGGCATTTAATAAACCTATTCTAGATGAAGCTATTCCGGTAATGAGCGAGCCTGTCATAAATGCAAGATCGGCTCTTGTAATGGATTTTGACAGTGGAACCGTATTATATGAAAAGAATGCGTATCGAAAAAGGCCTATGGCAAGCACAACAAAAATCATGAGTGCAATAATTGCTATGGAAAATGGTGATTTGGACGATGATGTTTTAATTAGCGGTAAAGCTGCCAACATGGGTGGTTCAGTTATGGGGCTTAAAACTAATTCTACAGTTAAAATGGTTGATTTACTACATGGGATGCTAATATGTTCTGGAAATGATGCGGCAGTTGCCATTGCTGAGCATATAGGGGGTAGTATTGAAGGTTTTAGTGAACTAATGAATCAAAAGGCAATCGAGATTGGTGCCTATTCGACAAGCTTTTCTAATCCTCATGGACTTGATGCTGAAAATCACTACACAACTGCATATGATTTAGCGAAGATAACCAGATACGCACTTAAAAACCCTGTTATTAATGAGATAGTTAAAAAATCTGAGTTCTACTATAATGGTAGAACCCTAAAAAGTACCAATGAAATGCTCACCTTATATGAGGGCGCAGATGGAGTAAAAACAGGATATACGGGTCTAGCCGGAAGGTGTTTAGTAACAAGCGCATCACATAATGATATGCGATTCATTTCGGTTGTACTGTTCTGTGACACAAAGAATCTAAGAACATCAAGTAGTCAAAAAATATTAGATTATTCTTTTAACGAATATGGCAAGGTCATTCTTTTAGAAAAAGGGCGCATATTAGGCTCAGTACAAGTTGAACGTTCACGCAATTTGCAAGAGATAATGGTTGCCTCTGCAGAAGATTTGACCGCAGTACTAAAATACCATGAAAGAGATAATCTTTATACAAGAATATCCTTGCCAAAGACGATAATGGCTCCTGTAAGGCAAGGAAGTATATTGGGAACCGTATCGATATATCAAGGAGATCAAATCATAGCAGAAACCTCATTAATTGGACTTAATAGCTCCCAAAAGATGACCCTTAAAGATTATATGAAAATTGTACTGGCACAATGGCTAAAAGTAATTCGATAATATATTTTGCAATTTTACATTTTAGAACTTGCAAATTAATAAAAATTATCATACAATATGTAAAAGCATAAAAGAATTTATTTTAGATAATAAATTTAGGAGGAAACTAATGCAAGCTTTTGAGGGGTTTAGCAATGCAGATTTAGTGTCTAGAAAACAAGAATTGATTAAAAATTATGAGGACTATAAAATGCAAGGATTAAAACTTGATATGTCAAGAGGAAAGCCTTGCGCTGAGCAATTAGATTTATCAAATGCTATGTATGATAATAAAGATTCCTTTTTCACAGATGATAACACTGATTGCCGTAATTATGGTCTTCTTGATGGTTTAAAAGAAACCAAAGCTTTGTTTAGTGAGCTATTTAGTATAAATACCGATGAATTATTCATAGGAGGCAATTCTAGCCTTAACCTAATGTATGATCTAATTGCGAAGGCTTTTAATCATGGGCTAAATGGTTTTGCAAATCCTTGGAGCAAGCTGGAGGGGATAAAATTCTTATGTCCTTGTCCGGGCTACGATCGTCACTTTTCAATCACAGAGCTTTTTGGTATATCAATGATAATTGTGCCAATGAATGATAATGGCCCCGATATTGAGATGATAGAATATCTAGTTAAAAACGATGATTCTATAAAAGGTATGTGGGCTGTACCTATGTATAGTAACCCTACTGGAATATCTTATTCAGATGATGTAGTTAGAAGACTGGCCAGTATGAAGACTAAGGCAAATGACTTCACAATTATATGGGACAATGCTTACGCCCTTCATCACCTTTACGAAGTTCCAGACACCGTCCTAAATATACTAGATGAGTGCCAAAAAGCCGGAAATCCTAATAGAGCTTATATGTTTGGTTCAACATCAAAAGTTACCTTTCCTGGATCTGGTATTGCTTTTATGGCATCTAGTAAGGAAAATATAGCACATATGAAAAAGCTTATATCAATACAAACTATTGGCTTTGACAAGATAAATATGCTTATACATACGCGTTTTCTAAAGAATTTAGACAATGTAGAAGAGCATATGAAAAAGCATGCAGCTATTATAAGACCAAAATTTGAGGCAGTAAATGATATTTTGAAAATGAATCTTTCAGGCAAAGGAATTGCATCATGGAATAAACCTAATGGAGGCTATTTTATTAGTTTGGATGTTCCAAATGGATGTGCTAAGAAAACAGTGGACCTTGCAAAAGAAGCAGGCGTAACCTTAACACCTGCAGGAGCAACTTATCCTGGAGGAATGGATCCTAATGATAGAAATATTCGTATCGCTCCAACATATCCTCCTTTGTCAGAATTGAAGACTGCTATTAATATTCTTTCTGTTTGTGTAGAGCTCGCTGCCTTAGAAGTTAAAGGCTTTTAATATGGCTTTTGTATCAGGTATAAAGCAAATGATTAAGTTGATATCATAATAAATCAAACAAAACTAAATATATGGTTGTTTCAAAGTTTATATTTTGAGACAACCTTTTTATTACAGGGAATAGGGGATAGCTTTCAATAATCTGGTTACAACTTTATATAGTTTGTCTAAATACACAATTATTCTAAGTAAAATAATAGAATTTTTACTATGGATTTTTTTATAATTTAGATATATAATTATCTTTACATCATGGTTAATAATTAAGATGTTATGATATCATCATGTAATGTAATGCTTACCGGAGGAATTTAAATTGCGAGATGTTTACGAAAGCCCACTTAATACACGTTATGCTAGTAAAGAAATGCTGGAATTATTTTCACCGCAATATAAATTCAGGACATGGAGAAGGTTATGGATTGCATTAGCTGAATCAGAAAAGGAGCTTGGGCTAAATATTACAGCTGAACAGGTCGAAGAGCTTAAGCGCTATAAGGATGATATCAATTATGAGCTAGCTGAAGAGATAGAGAAGGAAACCCGTCATGATGTTATGTCACATGTACATGCTTACGGGGCCCAATGTGAAAAAGCAAAGGGTATTATTCATCTTGGAGCTACTTCATGCTATGTAGTAGATAATACTGATATCATCACCTATTATGAAGCTTTAAATCTTGTAAAGAAAAAAGTACTATCAGTTATTTCAAAATTGTCCCGATTTGCTGAAAAATATAAGGACAAGCCAACACTTGGCTTCACCCATTATCAACCTGCTCAGCTTGTTACAGTTGGTAAAAGAGCATCTCTTTGGATAATGGAGCTACTTCTTGATATTGAAGAGTTGGATTTTGTTATTGATAATTTAAAGCTTTTAGGGAACAAAGGAACTACTGGAACACAAGCAAGCTTCTTAGCTCTTTTTAATGGAGACCATGATAAGGTAATTAAGCTTGAAAAACTTATTGCACAGAAGCTCGGATTTACTAATATTGTCCCTGTTTCAGGTCAAACATACTCAAGAAAACAGGATTCTCGCATTATTAATGCATTAAGTGCCGTTGCCCAAAGTTCATATAAGTTCAGTAATGATATGAGACTTTTGGCAAATCTTAAAGAGATGGAAGAGCCTTTTGAGAAAAAACAAATTGGCTCATCTGCAATGGCCTATAAAAGAAATCCTATGAGAAGTGAAAGAATTTCCTCGTTAGCACGATATGTTGTCGTCAATTCGCTTAATCCAGCAATTACAGCTTCGACACAATGGTTTGAAAGAACACTAGATGATTCAGCCAACAAAAGGATTAGCATGCCCGAAGCTTTCTTAGCTGTTGATTCAATTTTAAATATATATAACAATATAGCTGATGGAATTGTTGTATATCCTAAAATAATCAATAAAAGATTAATGGAGGAGTTACCCTTTATGGCCACTGAGAATATTCTCATGGAAGCCGTCAAGCAAGGTGGCGACAGACAGGTATTGCACGAGAGAATTCGTGTACATTCTATTGAAGCCGCTCGAATGGTAAAAGAGATGGGTAATGCAAATGATCTTATCCAAAGAATTGCTGATGATTCTAGCTTTGGTATGACTCTAGAAGAATTAAATACTATTCTAGCACCAGAGAACTTCATAGGGCGCTGCGTTGAACAGGTTTCAGATTTTCTTTCACAAGAAGTTTATCCACTACTTAAGAAAAATCATGTACAAGAAGAGACAATAGAACTAAAGGCATAGACTTATAATTAGATAATTAGATAAT
>CAYMAE010000024.1:0-10920 GCA_964388375.1 uncultured Ruminiclostridium sp. | reverse complement strand
ATAATTAGATAATTAGATAATAAGCACTATTGTTTATTATTTAATTAATGTTATAATATTGTCATGTCATCTTGTTGTAAACATATCATGTTTTATATATTTAAACGGAGGTCATGTTATGGTAGCAATTAACAAGTACAGCAATGTCCCGCTATACTGTCAATTGAAAAATCTTATACTAAAGAAAATTGAGCTAGGTGAGTTTGTAGCTAATGAAAGAATCCCTTCAGAATTAGATTTATGCGAGAAGTATAATATTTCTAGACCTACCGTAAGACAGGCAATAAAGGAATTAACTACTACCGGTCATTTATATAAATTAAAGGGCAAGGGCACCTTTGTTGCTGCACAAAAAAACCTTATTAATATAAAAGATTATACCGGTTTTACTGATTCGATTTTAGATAGTAATAACCTATCAGAAAAAGATATTTTATCTATTGAGACTGTTTCTGGTAAGAGCTATCCTAAAATATCTGAGGCTTTTGGTTTTAAAGCAGATGATAATCATGAATTTGTTGCCGTAAGTTTTACGAATATTATGAATAGTGATGTAATATCATTTAATGTTTCCTACCTACCATTAAGCTTATTTCCTGAAATCAAAGAGGATATACAGGATAATAGGGATGTTCTAAGAGGTAAATACCCATTAATTCCATCTGTTTCTAAAAGTTCACTTGACATTATTAGCACTGACCAGCGAGAGGCGGCATATTTAAATATTCAACCTGGACAACCTCTCATTAGAATAAACAATCTTCTTTATTCTAAGAGTGGACAACCAGTTGAGTACATAGTTACAAAATATAGGGCAGATAAAACAATATTGCAATTTGAAAATCACAAATAATTCGTATGCTATTATTTCATAAATATTTATTTAAAGATAAGCCGGCAGTTTTATACTGTCGGCTTTAATTATAGTAATCAATAATCTATTTTCACATATTCTATATTAATTCTTTTTTTTATTTCTCTTTTCAAGGACTGCTTATACGAATAGTTGTAGCAGCAGTTACTCTAAAAAAATATTAAATATTATAAAAATTTTTGAATATATTTTTTATTGTCTCAATATACTTATACTGACCATTATGGGTCATGCACCTTGCATGTACTGATAGATACTGAAGGGGGATTGGCTGTGGAGAGTTTATACAGCGTATATAATGATATTGCCGAGAGGACCAAAGGCGATATATATCTAGGAGTTGTAGGGCCGGTTAGAACCGGTAAATCAACATTTATTAAGAAGTTTATGGATGCCTTAGTGGTTCCTAATATCAAGGATCCGTACGATAGAGGAAGGGCAGTTGATGAAACGCCACAAAGTGCATCGGGACGAATGATAATGACAACTGAGCCAAAATTCATCCCCAACGAAGCGGTCACTGTCACATTAGAAGATGATATCGAATTTAAGGTTCGTCTTGTTGACTGTGTCGGCTTCATGGTTAAAAGTGCGGTTGGTCATATGGAGGATGAATTACCAAGAATGATTAAAACACCTTGGTCCGAATATGAAATTCCTTTTGAGGAAGCTGCTGCAATAGGAACACGAAAGGTCATTAATGATCATTCTACCATCGGTATAATGATTACTGCTGATGGCTCGTTTACTCAATTTTCAAGAAGTGAATACCAGGAGTCTGAGGAAAAAGTATTAATGGAATTAAAAGCGTCCGGAAAACCTTTCGTTATTCTATTAAACAGCGCTGCCCCTGATACTCCCGAAACAAAGGATCTTGCGAAGGAACTTAGTGAAAAATACTCAAAAACAGTTATTCCTATTGACTGCCTAAATTTAAATATTCAATCAATTAATAAAATAATGAACGGTATTCTTTTAGACTTTCCAGTGCGTGAAATATGTTTCAACTTACCTGAATGGATTCTTTCGCTTGATGGTGAGCACTGGCTTCGAAAAGATATGCTGTCTGCAATCAAGGATTCCTTTATGGATAGGCCAACACTAAAATTAACTTATGATGCAGCTGAAAAGCTTAATGCATACGAATTCTTAAACTGTGCTAAATTAAGTAATATCAGAATGGGAACAGGGGAATTAAATGTTGATATTAAACCAGCTGACGATCTTTTCTACCGCATCGTAAAAGAAGAGACTGGTCTTGAAATTGATGGTGAACAGCGTTTGTTTAAAGTTCTCAATGAATTATCTGTGATTAAAAATGAGTATATGAAGGTTGAGGAAGCCTTAGAAGAGGTTAGAACAAAAGGCTATGGTGTTGTAACACCAAAACTTGAAGAGCTAACATTAGAGCCACCTGAGATAGTGCGTCAGGGTACTCGCTTTGGAATAAAGCTAAGAGCAAGTGCTCCTTCTATACATATGATTAGGGCAGATATAGAGACTGAGATTGCACCTTTAGTAGGATCTGAAAAGCAATCAGAGGAGCTTGTCAATTATCTTTTAAAGGAATTTGAAGGAACCCCTGAAAAGCTTTGGGAGTCAAATATATTTGGCAAATCTCTTCACGAACTTATTACCGAGGGTCTACAGAACAAGCTTTACAAGATGCCTGAGGATGCCCAGCTTAAACTCCAAGAGACATTACAAAAAATCATTAATGAAGGCAGTGGCGGATTAATTTGTATCATACTTTAAATATAATAAAGGCACATGCTATGTTTCAAAGCTCTATTAACTATTAAATAGGGCTTTTTCTTTATATAATAAGGGATTTAACATATAGAAAAGTGGTATAATATTCGTATTAACACCTAGGAAGGAGATTTATTTATATGTTAGAAATACCCGGCGAAAAGAAAAAAATAGGAAGACCTAAAAAGACTACAGCTACAAAAAACGCAACTAAAATGGTTAATAATAAATTTGACGAATTATCCTATAATACAATTAATGCTTGGGATAATCCTCGTTTTGATAGAAGCAGTCTATCGGCATTTAATGAAAGCTATAAATCTTTTATGAATAAAGCCAAAACAGAAAGAGAGTTCATCAAGGAAAGTGTAGCACTAGCATTAAAAAATAATTTTAAAAACCTTGATACTCTCTCTGAAAGTAGCCTTAAGCCAGGTGACAAAGTATATCGTGTGGTTAAAGAGAAACTAATGATATTGTCAGTTATAGGTCAAAAACCCGCAGAAGAAGGCACTAGAATAGTTGGGGCTCATGTGGATTCTCCAAGAATCGATGTAAAGCAAAACCCAATGTATGAATCTACCGATATGGTTTTCTTTAAAACACATTATTATGGTGGAATCAAAAAATATCAATGGCTTACAATTCCTCTTGCTTTACATGGTGTCATAATAAAAGCTGATGGAACAAAAGTTGAAATCAATGTTGGTGAAGATGAGAAAGACCCTGTCTTTACAATTACTGATTTATTACCACATTTAGCAAAGGATCAGCTTTCCCAAAAGGTAAGCGAAGCATTTAAGGGTGAAAACATGAATGTCCTTATAGGTTCAGAGCCTATAGGTAACGAAGATGACAAAGATCGTTTCAAAAATAATATATTAAAGCTACTAAATGATAAATATGGCATAGTAGAAGAGGATTTTGTATCATCTGAACTTCAGTTTGTACCTGCTTTTAAGGCCCAGGATGTTGGTCTTGATAGAAGTATGATTGGTGCCTACGCCCATGATGATAGAATATGTGCATATCCTGCTCTTATGGCAATCCTTGGTACTAAGAATCCTGAATATACTGCTATAACATATCTTACAGACAAAGAGGAAATCGGAAGTGTTGGCAATACCGGTGCTGAATCAAGAGCCTTAGAAAACTTTATTGCTGATCTTTGTAACCTTACAACTAATAAGCAATACTCTGATCGCTTGGTTCGCGCCTCTCTTGATAGGTCAAAGATGCTCTCTGCTGATGTTAATGCTGCTATGGACCCTAATTATGAGGGAACTCATGATAAGTTAAATGCAGGATATTTAGGCAAGGGCATAGCGATAATGAAATATAGTGGATCTAGAGGTAAGTCGGGCGCTAGTGATGCCAGTGCTGAATATTTAGGTGAAATTAGAAGACTGTTTAATGAAAACAATATACCATGGCATATTACCGAGCTTGGAGCAGTAGACAAAGGGGGCGGGGGAACCATAGCAATGATGATCGCTAATCTTGGTGTGGATGTAATTGATGTTGGTGTGCCCATACTTTCTATGCACTCACCATATGAGGTGGCAAGCAAAGCTGATATTTATGCCGCATATAGAGGATATTGTGTATTTTTAGAATAATCCAAGAAAAATTCTAATTCTATTATGAATCTCTGTCTTTCTCCTTGCTTTGGCTAGAGTCATTGCTTGGAGGAGAGATAGAGGATAGGGGATTACTATTTACAGCCTCTCTAAGCTGTTCGTCATCTAGATGTGTATAAATCTCAGTAGTTGCGATACTTTCATGTCCCAAAATTGCTTGTAAAGCTCTTATATCAACATTTCCATGCTTATACATTAAAGTTGCTGCAGTATGGCGAAGTTTATGAGGAGAATACTTGTCAGAATCTAGCCCAGCATTGTTTAAATGTTTTTTAACTAGATATTGCACAGTTTTAGGGCTTATACGGACCTTACGCTCGCTTAGAAAAAGAGCTTTAGGATCTTTTATTCCTTTCATCTTATTGCGTTCAACCATATAACTATCAATAGCTTCTATACAGGCTTTATTTAAATAAACAGTGCGTTCCTTGTCGCCTTTACCAATTACCGTAAGAGTATCACCCTTAATTCTGTTTACATTTATCCCCACTAACTCAGCTAAACGTAGTCCACAGTTGAGAAATAGGGTTATTATTGCATAATCTCTGGCAACATTCTTTTTGCCTTTAATACTTTTTAGTAGTTTAACGCTTTCATCAAGCTTTAAATATTTAGGAAGCCTTTTAACAATCTTTGGAGAATCCAGCTCTGCGGTTGGATTATATTCGATTACTTTAACTTTAGTATGTAGATATTTATAAAATGATCTTAGGCTAGAAACCTTACGAGCACGAGTAACAGCTGTATTATCAAGTTCACGACTAGTATAAGATAAAAAACCATATAAATCAGTTAAGTTTATATTTTTTAAATCATTTGTTGTAATATCATTAACAGCAATATTTTTAAAATCATTTTCATCTGCGTAATATTTTATAACCTTAATATAGCGCATGAACGTACGCAAATCATAGAAGTATTCAGAGACTGTTTTCTTTGAAGTATTTTTTATGGTGAGCATATAATTCAAATACTCAATTGCAATATCGGGTAAATCATTAAAGTCAAGAGTCATAGTTAAAGCACCTCGTAGAAATAGAGCAATATTTATAGTCCTTTATAATATATTATATCACATCCTACTCCGTATTCAACAAAATTATTATTTTGTCTAATGTGATGTATCGTTTTTTATGAATAAAAGCTTCTAACCCTCTATTAACGCCCTTCTTAGGATTATATCAGTATTTAAGTCATTTTATTGAATGTTTTTATTCGCATTCTCTTAAATTGGACCACTAACATTAATTATCTTACTATTAAGTTAAAGGACTAAACGAAAAATTCGCTTAGTCCTCTTAATAACACTTTCTATTAATTAAATCTCCATTATTTCAGCAATCTTAGCTTCTAATGTTTTATCTACTTTTTCAATGTATTCATCAGTAAATTTTTGTATGTCCTTTTCTGAATTTTTAAGATCGTCCTCGGTAATTTCCTTGGCTTTCTCTTTTTTCTTAAATGTCTCTACTGCCTCACGGCGAATCTGACGAATAGCTATCTTACAGTTCTCACTAAGTTTTTTTACATCCTTTGTAAGGTCTACTCTTCTTTCCTCTGTTAGAGGTGGAAACATAAGGCGAATAACCTTTCCATCATTGTTAGGATTAATGCCTAAATCAGACATTTGAATAGCTCTAATGACGTCATTTAGTATTTTAGTATCCCAAGGTTGTATTATAATTTGTCTTGCTTCAGGTACCTGAATATTAGCAAGCTGGGAAATCTGTGTAGGCGTACCATAATAATCAACACTAATCTTATCTAGTAAGCGTGGATTTGCTCTTCCCGCTCTAATACCACCGAACTCATCCTTTAATACATTTAAAGATTTTTCCATTTTTCTTGTAAATTCATTATAATCACTAGCCATTTCATTAAACCTCCCTTGCAACGAATGTACCAACATTCTGACCATTTAAAACTTTTAAAATATTCTCAGGTTCTTTAATACTAAAGACCATTATTGGTATATTATTATCCATACAAAGAGATGTAGCTGTTGAGTCCATAACACCTAATTGACGCTGCAACACTTCAAAATAAGTAATTCTGTCAAATTTCTTTGCGTCAGGATTTTTCTTAGGGTCACTATCATATACTGCATCAACGTTTTTAGCTAAAAGTATTACCTCTGCGTCTATCTCAGCTGCTCTAAGCACAGCTGCAGTATCTGTAGAAAAATAAGGATTACCTGTTCCACAAGCGAAGATAACTACTCTCTTTTTTTCAAAGTGTCTAACCGCTCTTCTTCTAATATATGGTTCAGCAATTCTTGGCATGTCAATAGCTGTCTGAACTCTCGTTGGGACTCCTCTAGATTCAAGGGCATCTTGTAGTCCTAAGGAATTCATAATGGTGGCAAGCATTCCCATGTGGTCTGCAGTTGTTCTATCCATATCGATACTACTACGACCTCTCCAGAAGTTCCCCCCACCTACTACTATACCAATTTCAATGCCCATATTCCATGCAGATTTTATTTTGTCGCTGATGTTACCCAAAATCTCGGGATTAATACCGAAACCTTGATCACCAGACAGAGCCTCACCGCTAATCTTTAACATAATACGCTTAAATCTTAATCCCATAAAACCTCCATACAATATAAAGTGTTTCTTAAGAAAAGGAGGTATATGATGTTAATCAATATACCCCCTTTTTAATTACTTAATCTGTTTCATTACCTCATCTGCGAAGTTTTCTTCTTTCTTTTCGATCCCCTCGCCCATCTCAAATCGAGCAAATCTTCTTATGTTTATATTCTCGCCTATTGCCGAAATTCTCTCTTTTAGAACCTGTTCTACTGTTTTGTCATTTTCTTTGATGAAAGCTTGTTCTAATAGGCAAATTTCAGTGTAATATTTTTCTATTCTTCCATTTACCATTTTTTCAGCTATATTAGCAGGCTTACCCTCATTAATAGCTTGAACCTTAAGAATTTCTTTTTCTTTTTCGATTTTCTCAGCTGGAACATCTTCTCTTCTAACATATTGGGGATTCATAGCTGCTATCTGCATAGCAACATCTTTTACAAAAGTACGGAAATCTGCATTCTTAGCAGCAAAGTCTGTCTCAATATTAACTTCAACTAAAACGCCTATGCGTCCGCCACCATGAATATAAGACTCAACAATACCTTCGGAAGCAATTCTTCCAGACTTTTTAGCAGCTTTAGCAATACCCTTTTCACGAAGGAACTCTATAGCCTTTTCTATATCACCGTTAGTCTCCTGAAGAGCTTTCTTGCAATCCATCATACCGGCTCCAGTGCGATCACGTAAATCTTTTACCATACTAGCACTAATATCCATTTAATAATCCTCCTATATGTTAATACTATCCTTCTACTACTTCTGCATTATCTGGTTTATCAAGAGTTTTATCTGTTTCGATTGTTTCAGAAGCTGCAGAAGCTTCGTTGTTAAAAGCTTCATTTTCAGAGTTCTCAGTTTCAACTGATCCCATCTCGCCTTGACGTGCTTCAATAACTGCATCAGCCATTTTACCACTAATAAGCTTAACAGCTCTAATTGCATCATCGTTACCAGGGATAACATAATCAACCTCATCTGGGTCACAGTTGGTATCAACAATAGCAACAATAGGAATACGTAATTTTCTTGCTTCTAAAATAGCATTTCTTTCCTTCTTAGGATCTACAATGAATAATGCTACAGGCAGTTGTTTCATCCCTACTATACCGCCAAGGTTCTTCTCGAGTTTTTCCATCTCAAGGTTGAGTTTGCTAACTTCTTTCTTGGGAAGCACATCAAACACACCATCTTCTTGCATTTTCTTAATATCCAGTAGGCGATTAATGCTCTTGCGAATTGTTTTAAAGTTTGTAAGCATACCACCAAGCCATCTGTTATTAACAAAATATTGTCCGCAGCGCTCTGCTTCTTCTTTGATGGCATCTTGTGCTTGTTTCTTGGTTCCGACAAATAGAATGTTTCCACCGTCCATAGCTAAGTCCCTGATAAAGAAATAAGCATCATCAATTTTCTTTACGGTTTTTTGAAGATCAATGATATAAATACCATTTCTCTCTGTGAAGATGTACTCCGCCATTTTTGGGTTCCATCTTCTGGTCTGATGACCAAAGTGCACACCTGCTTCTAGCAGTTGTTTCATAGAAATTACTGACATAACATGTCCTCCTTGTTATTCCTCCGCTATCATCTTTTTCGCAAAGAACGCAGATTCTGCGCACATCCATACAAATCAAATAGCGTGTGTATTAAAATACCTCAAATATTATAGCATAAAAAAACTCTAAATTACAAGGGCGTAGATAAATCTTTTGCACCCTATTCAGAACAAGTACATTTGTTATTTGTTTTTATCCTTGGCTAAAGGTCTAGCCTAAGTATGGCTAGGATTTCTCTTTACTAATATTGCCGCTTTAGCAACGGCTGTTATAACATCAACCTCAAACTGAGATTTTAAGCTGTTTATTTTAGAATATAGCTCACCTTTTTCAGTTACTATGTATAGAGGCGGTAAATCATTAAGAGCCTTAGCTGCAATATCATATTTGCATCGTTCACAAGTACAAACATTGATGTCTTTTAAGATATCCTCCATTGTATTAAAAACGATTACTTCCATGTAGTTTTTCATTTGATGCATACAACAGCCCCCCTATTTATGTTTCTAGTTAATTTTATCATATAACTTAATAAAATACATCAAACTTTTCAATTATTTATCTATTTAATACACTTATTTACGCTATTTAAATGAAAATAAATTAATATACTAATATTTTGATGATAATAATTTTTTAAAGTCATTATAATTGCTTACTGGTGCTTTACAAGAGTGGTTCTCACAAACATAGGCCAAAGCTTTTTTATTTAAAGATTTGTAGGACTCTATATAGAAATTTACAAATGGAGCACTATCTAATAGTTGCTCATCCCCTATCTTATATAGCAATGATACTGTAAAGGGTCTAAACTCATCATTGATGATTTCAATAAATGGTTTAGCTTCCTCTTCGTTTTCGCTTACTATTATTATCTCCTGACTTGTAGACAAGTTAAACATTAATGCGATTAAGCTATAAGAATAGCTTATGGGTTGTGAAATAATGCTTGCAGAAAAGGTTTGAAGTATCTTATTAGATTTTTCTTCTAACTCAAATTTTCCAGTAATACGACTCAATCTAATTAGATTAAGGGCCATTACAGAATTCCCTGACGGGATTGCTCCATCATAGATCTCTTTAGGTCTTGTTATAAGCTGCTCGCCATCACTACCATATAGATATAATCCTCCGTTTTCATCATCCCAAAAAAGCTGAATTAAATCCTCAGAAAGTTTCAAAGCCTTTTTTACATATTGTGAATCATGGGTTGTTTCATAAAGATCAATAAGGCCTTGGATTAAAAAAGCATAATCTTCTAAATAAGCTAGAATACCCGCTTTACCATCACGATATCTTGATAAAAGCCTCCCGTCATCTCTAACTAAATTTTCAAAAATGAAATTAGTAGCATTCATTGCTGCATTAGTATATTTATTCTCGTTAAGAGTCCTTCCTGCCAATGCCATAGCGCTTATCATAAGACCGTTCCATGATGTTAGAATCTTATCGTCTTTAAAAGGATGGATACGGTTTTCTCTATGATCAAAAAGCTTCTTTCTTGATGCTTTATATTTATCAATATTTTCATAAGGTAGATGATTATTAATCAAATTCGGAATGTTTTCACCCTCAAAATTACCCTTATCAGTGATATTATAGAATGTTGAAAAGCCTCTTCCCTCTTCCTGGCCTAAAACGCTCTTCACCTCGTCATTATCCCAAAGATAGAACTTCCCCTCAACCCCTTCGGAATCAGCATCTTCGGCGCTATAAAAGCCCCCTTCTGTAGATGTCATATCTCTAAGAACATAATCTAATATATCCCGGGCAATAAGAGCATATTCTTCTTTTTTTGTTACCAGGTACGCTTCTAAGTATGTTGTAGCAAGAAGTGCATTATCATACAGCATTTTTTCAAAATGAGGAACTAGCCACTTCCTATCTGTTGAATATCTACAAAAACCGAAGCCTATATGGTCGTATATTCCGCCTCTATACATTGAATCTAGAGTTTTTTCCACTATTTCAAGTGCTCTGTGGTCTGCTGTCTTCTTCCAATACCTTAATAGAAACATCAAATTATGTGGAGTTGGAAATTTTGGTGCATTGCCAAATCCGCCAAATGCAGTATCAAAATATTGATTATAAAGGTTGAAAGCTTCATCTATAATATGTTCTGATAAGCTTTCATAGGCAGGTTTATGCTCAAATGAAATATGTTCAAGAATCTTCTTACCAGATACAAGAAGATTATCTCGATTATTGTTCCATGCTCTATTTACTGCATTGAGAATACTTAATAAACCTTGCATGCCCATTTTATCATTTTTAGGATAATATGTTCCTGCAAAAAAAGGTATCTGATTAGGAGTCATAATGATAGTAAGGGGCCACCCCCCGCTTCCGGTAAGAGACTGGCACACATTCATATAAATACTATCAACATCAGGTCTCTCTTCCCTATCCACTTTTATTGATATAAAACTTTCATTAAGAAAATCTGCAACCTCATTATCCTCAAAGCTTTCACGTTCCATGACATGACACCAATGGCAAGT